>JBEBGA010000092.1:0-9479 GCA_040081695.1 Pyrinomonadaceae bacterium | reverse complement strand
GAATAATGGGATTTTTAGGGTCACTCTTCGGGAAAAAGCCGAAGGCACAGTCTGAAGAACAGGCAGTTCTGATTTATATGAAACTCTCGAACGATGAATTCGGGGCGACTGGGGAAACAGCGGAGTACTATCTCTTCGAAGATGATCTCGAAGCGATATTGGCAAATCAAGGTGTCGGGGAATTGGATGGGCATGAGTTTGGCGGGGGGGTATGCAGTTTTCTTTCTGTATGGGCGCGACGCCAAGGAGCTGTATTCATTAGTTAGCGAAAGGATACTTGAAATTGAAGCTCTTCCGGGATCTTACGTTGTAAAAAGATATGGCCCTCCCGGATCTCCCGAAGATCGAATTGAATTGAGGGCATAGTGAAAAAAGGCTTCTCGATTTCGAGAAGCCTTTTTAGTTATTATTTCGAATTTAATTATGCGTTCAGTCCGACGAGCCTCGGATTTGCTTTCTTTTTCAAAAGCTTTTGCAGTTTGAGGCGTGCTTTGTGCAGCTGCGATTTGGACGTTCCGACCGAGCAGCCAAGAATTTTGGCGACCTCTTCGTGCTCAAACCCCTCGACGTCGTGCAGGACAAAAACGTTCTTGTATCCGTCCGGCAGCTGGGCGATCGCGTTTTCGAGAGCGATCTTATCGACGATCTGCATCTTCATCGGGTTGCTGGTTCCCGACACGATCTGATCCGGCGTTTCGCCTTCTTCGGTGGTTTTTTCAAACTTTACCGTCCGCTTGCGAAAGTGCATCAAGACTTGGTTGACGGTCATACGGTGCAGCCATGTCGTGAAAGCCGAATCGCCGCGAAAGCTGCCGATCTTGCGATAGAGCTGGATAAAGACATCCTGCGTGAGGTCTTCGGCCTCGGATGTATTTTGCAGCATCCTCAGACAGACCGAGTAAACCCTGCGGTGATGGCGTCTGTATAGCTCCTCGAAAGCGGCCATATCGCCGCCCGTCGCCGTCCTGGCCAATTCGAGATCGGCCACCTTGGTAATGTCTTCAAAAGTTCTTGCCACTGCGAAGCTGACTTCGTCTGCTTCGACACCTTGTTCACTATGAAAAACCGGAAATGTTAATGTTTCAGTTGTCATTGTATTTCCCCCCTCGGCTACTACCTTTCAATTGTCGTGCCAAACCATCCGGAGCAATGTAATTACTGCTCCTTACACGCTTAGAACGGCTTTTCGTTCGATTTTTGCAGACATACATTTGTTTTCGCAATACATCCAAAAACAGATTCGCTAACGCAATAGTGCGCCTTCGTACCAATTGCTACACGTTTTGGTGTAGTGAAAATTGGCGTGGTTGGTAACGCGAAAAATGCTAGAATTTACATTCCGTTTGGCGCCGGTTGAGGAGTGAGGGTAGATGTCGTTGTCATTAGTGAGATCCGTTATGAAAGGGCTAGCCCCGGCGCTGTTGATTATTTTTTTTGTCGCGAGTGTTCTCCCGCAAGCTCCCGCTGCACCTAAATACAAAAGTCAGGAAGTGTCAGAGGAGGATGGTATTCCGGTGTTGATCAAGCATTTGCCGGATTGGGAATCTCGGCGTGACATGGTTACATTTGCGACCAACGCGACGGAATTGATCGCTGGACTTGGCGAAAGGCCGATACTTAACTTGATCGATTTTACAGCTGGTACCGAGGCCGTTGCGGCAGATTATGATGCCGGCAAATTGGTGATCGTCGAATATACGTCGCCGCAAGCTTCGGTCGATGCTGATGCCAAGTTTACCGAGGCTTTGACAAAAGATCCGCAGGCGGGTTCGACGGCATATCGGCGTATCGGTAATTACAACGCTTTCGTTTTTGATGCTGCCAATATCTCGGACGCAAACGCTCTGCTTGATCAGGTAAAATACGAAAAACAGATCCACTGGCTGGGCGATAATCCGTTTATCATCACACCTGAGCGGGCGTTTATCCTGACAACCTCAGACATATTTATGTCCACGGTTATTGTGATCGTAATGGGCATCGGCTTTTCGATCGTCGGCGGGCTGATCGTTGGGATGGTCTATTTCAGATTGCGCAATCGGCGACGTGCCGCAATGACGGCCTATACCGACGCAGGCGGCATGACGCGGCTTAACCTCGATGGGTTTACGCCGGACATCGTGCCTGATCGACTGTTGGGTGATTAATTACGGTAGAGCCTCGACCAGTCGGTCGATATCCTCAGAATTATTATAAAAATGCGGAGCGATGCGTACGCGGTCGCCGCGAGGGCTAACGATGACCTTTTCGCTTTCGAGATGTGACGCGATCTGGTTTGAGGTCAGGCCGCCGCGATGTTTGATGCAGACGATCTGCGATGCTTCTCCGGGTAAACGGGAACTGACGATCTCGTAATCTTTTCCCGTCAAACTGTTACAAAGCTGATCTGACAGGGCGGCAAGGTGACGCACGATATTTTCAATACCCGTAGAGTGTAAGAGCGACAGGCTTTGTTCGAGCCCGCAAAAGAGAGCTGCCGACCCGGTGCCTGATTCCCATGCGAGTGCAGTCGGTTTAAAAGGCTGTTCTCGGTCGGCAAAATCCCAAGGGTTTTCCATACTGATCCAGCCCACAAGCGTCGGCTCAATGCGTTCGCGTGCACGGTCGGACAGATATATCATCCCGCAGCCCTCGGGGGCACAAAGCCATTTATGGCTTGCTCCACACGCCGCGTCGACAAACTGGGCGGGCAGGTCAAGCGGCATCGCTCCAAAACCCTGAATGATATCGACGACGAAAAGCGCATCGACATCACGTGCGGCACGGCCAATGCGTTCGAGATCAGCTCGAAAACCCGACGCGTATTGAACGGCACTGATGGCAACGACCTTTGTATTATGATCGATCATCAAGAGCATCTCGTCGATATCGACGCGGCCATCGATCTCGCGGCAGAGTCGAAGCTCGACACCGTATGCATCGCGGATCCGCCGCCACGCATAAAAATTAGCTGGAAATTCTTGGGCAAAGCTAACGATATTGTCGCCCGCCTTCCATTTCAGTCCGTTTGCGATCGAAGCGACGCCGTCCGAGGTGTTGCGGACAAAGGCGACATGATCACTTCGAACGTGAAGCATCTCGGCGACGAGATTGCGGCAGCGCTCTTTTGTATCGACCCAATCTTGGTAATGCAACGATCCATTTACCGCCACATCGGCTAATTGACGCGTCACGGCGTCGAGAGCGGTTGTCGGAATGGGCGAGATGGCGGCGCTGTTGAGATAGGCGTAAAACTCAGTCGCGGGGAAAAGTGCTCGTATCTCGTCATTCATAGCTTTCAGATTTCTTTTGACAAAGCCTGTTGTCAAAGCGGATTATTATTGAGGCCGTGACAAGTACGCGTTGTCCGCCAAGCAGTTTAGATTATGTTCGATAGAGATAAGAAAAACCAAACTGAGGTCGGCTTCGTCTCAATAAGCGACGATAGCGACATCGAGGTCACCCGCGTAAAACGCGAGTCGCGTCAAGGTCTGCTTACCGAGGGGTTAAAGCTTTTTCGCGATATTTTTCTTATCATCGTGGTCTTTATCCTGTTTGGCGTATTTTTTGTCCAGCCGGTCGTTGTTGAGGGCACGTCGATGCTGCCGCAACTTCATGACGGCGAGCGTTTACTGGTCAACAAGCTGATCTATTACAAGATACAGAGCATTAGTTGGGGACATATCGACCGCGGAGATATTGTGGTTTTTTGGTTCCCGAACGACCCGGACAAATCGTATGTAAAACGCGTGATCGGCCTGCCGGGCGAAACCGTCGAGCTGAGAAACGGCAAGGTTTTTATTAACAGCATCGAATTGAACGAAGATTATCTCGACGCCGAACATAATCAGAGTCTGCCAAGCTGGCCGCCGAAAAAGGTCGAGGACCATCATTATTTTGTGATGGGCGATAACCGCGACAATTCGTCCGATTCGCGTTATTGGGGGCTGGTACCCGAAAAATATATCTACGGCAAAGCGTTCTTTCGCTATTGGAAACCGCAGAATGTCGGCTTTCTCGAACACGGCCAATATAACGGCAACGTTCCCACGCCGACTCCGACACCAAAGCCGGACGAAGACGATCTACGCGCCGAAGATAGATAAGAATTTTCAACCACAGATAAACACCGATAGGCACAGATAAGTATTTTCTTGTCCGTGTGAATCTGTGTTCATCTGTGGTTAATTTCTTTCTGACTTTTGTTTGAGTTAAAATTGACGTAATGACCAAGGCAATATTAGTTCTCGAAGACGGGCGGACGTTCACCGGCGTTTCATTTGGAGCGGACGGCGAGGCGTTTGGGGAGATGGTCTTTAACACCTCGATGTCAGGTTATCAGGAGATCCTGACCGACCCGAGCTATGCCGGGCAGATCGTCGCGATGACGTATCCGCTGATCGGTAACTACGGCACGAACGCCGATGATGTCGAATCGCGTCGCCCGTGGGTCGAGGGTTTTGTCGTCAGGGAAGCGAGCCGCGTCGCATCAAATTTTCGCTCGACGGCCTCGCTGCAGGACTATCTAAAGGAAAATAACATCGTCGGCATCGAGCACATTGATACGCGTGCCCTCGTGCGCCATATCCGCGACAAAGGTGCGATGCGTGCCGGCCTGTCGACGACGGATCTCGATCCTAGATCTCTGCTAACCAAGATCTTAGCCACGCCGGAGATGCAAGATCGTGAACTCGCAAGCTCCGTAACGGTTACAAGTAATTATAGTTATCCGGCGACGGCTGACCAGAAATATCACGTTGTCGCGTATGACTTTGGAGTTAAGACAAACAGTCTGCGCGAGTTTGCTAAGTTTGGCTGCCGCGTGACTGTTGTGCCGACCCAGACGACTGCTGATGAGGTTTTGGCTCTCGAACCGGACGGGATATTTTTGTCGAACGGCCCCGGTGACCCGGCTTCGATGACAACGGTTGTGAACGAGATCAAAAAGCTTGCCGCATCGCAAAAGCCTATGTTTGGCATCTGTCTTGGGCACCAGTTGATCGGGTCGGCATTTGGCGGCTCGACCTATAAGTTGAAATTTGGCCATCGCGGCGGCAACCAACCGATAAAAGACCTGACCACCGGCAAGATCGAGATCACAGCCCACAATCATGGTTTTGCCGTCGACGCCGACAGCTTGCCGGCGGATGTCGAGGTCACGCACGTCAATCTCAACGATCAAACCGTCGCCGGTTTGCGGCATAAAACCTTGCCCGTATTTAGCGTACAATACCACCCCGAATCTGCTCCCGGGCCCCATGACTCTGAGTATCTCTTCGAGCGGTTTATCGATCTAATGGACAAGTAAAAAAGCCGCTCGAGGGCGGCTTTTAAAAAGATCCTTATAGGTCTTCAGTTTTTAGCGACGACATGCGTCGTAATTCCTATCTTGATCCGATCCCGACAATATAAGGAGCGATCACCAAAGAGACGATCGACATCAGTTTGATCAGGATGTTCATCGACGGGCCAGATGTGTCTTTGAAAGGATCGCCGACTGTGTCGCCCGTGACAGATGCTTTGTGCGGCTCGGAACCTTTGTAAACCATCTCGCCGTTGATCTCAACACCCTTTTCAAACGATTTCTTGGCGTTATCCCATGCTCCGCCCGCGTTCGACTGGAAAATACCCATCAGCACGCCCGACACGGTAACGCCAGCCAACAATCCGCCCAAAACCTCTGGCCCCATCGTAAATCCGACGAGTACCGGCGTGATCAAAGCGATCGCTCCCGGCATCATCATTTCACGAAGCGAAGCTTTAGTCGAGATGGCGACGCATTTGTCGTATTCCGGTTTGGCCTTGTATTCCATAATGCCCGGGATCTCGCGGAACTGACGGCGAACCTCTTGCACCATGTCCATCGCGGCTTTACCGACCGCCTGGATGCACAGTGCCGAGAAGATGAACGGGATCATGCCGCCTACAAAAAGCCCGGCAAGTACGGGAGCTTTGTAAATGTCGATGGCCGAAATTCCCGCGATGCCGACAAAAGCTGCAAACAACGCGAGCGATGTCAGAGCGGCCGAAGCAATAGCAAAACCTTTACCGGTTGCGGCCGTTGTGTTGCCGACCGCATCGAGGTTATCGGTGCGTTCGCGAACCTCAGGTGGCAACTGGCTCATCTCGGCGATGCCGCCGGCGTTATCCGCGATCGGGCCAAATGCGTCGATGGCGAGCTGCATTGCTGTCGTCGCCATCATTCCGGCGGCGGCGATAGCCACCCCGTATAAACCGGCAAAATAATACGAAGCGACGATACCGCCCGCGAGCGTGAGGATCGGGATGACCGTTGATTTCATACCGACCGACAGGCCGGCGATGATGTTGGTTGCGTGTCCGGTCGAGGATTGCTGGATGATCGAATTGACCGGCTTTTTGCCCATCGCCGTGTAATATTCGGTCACAAAGCTCATGATCGCACCGACGATCGTTCCGACAACAATAGCGTAGAAAACGCCCCATTTATTAAATGAAGTAGTACGCAACGCGATCTGCCCCTCAGGCAGCATCCACATCACGACAAAAAACGACGCGATGACCGTGAGAAGCATCGACGACCAGTTGCCGATATTCAGAGCGTTCTGAACGCTCGACGTCTCGTCTTTGATCCTGACCAAAGCACAGCCGATGATCGAAAAAACGATACCGAGCCCGCAGATGACCATTGGCAAAAGGATCGGCGACATGCCGCCAAAATTATCTTTTAGCGTTATTTCCTGTCCCAGCACCATTGTTGCCAAAATAGTTGCTACATACGAACCAAAAAGGTCAGCTCCCATACCGGCAACGTCACCGACATTGTCGCCGACGTTATCAGCGATCGTGGCAGGGTTGCGAACGTCGTCCTCCGGAATACCCGCCTCGACCTTGCCGACCAGATCGGCACCAACATCGGCCGCTTTGGTGTAGATACCGCCGCCGACACGCGCGAACAGTGCGATAGATTCAGCACCGAGCGAAAAGCCGGTCAATACTTCGATAGCAGTTTTAACGGTATTCGCGCCGAGATTAGCAAAGATAGCGAGAAACACAATGAACAAGCCGCCGAGTCCTAGCACCGCAAGACCGGCAACGCCGAGTCCCATACCGGTTCCGCCTGTAAACGAAACTTTCAGTGCCTGTTTTAGACTCGTGCGGGCCGCCTGTGTGGTGCGGACGTTGGCTTTGGTCGCAACTTTCATGCCGATGTATCCGGCCGTTGCCGAAAACACCGCACCGATGATAAACGCAATCGAGATGATCCAGCTCGAGTGGATCTCTTTGCCGTTGACGGTGTGGATCGTTCCCGAGTAAGCCAATAGAACGGCGGTAAATAGCACGAATATGCTGAGCACTTTCCACTCGGCTTTCAAAAATGCCATAGCACCGTCGGCGATATATCCGGCGAGTTCTTTCATGTTGTCGTCGCCGGCATCCTGCTTACTCACCCAAGCCGATTTGATCGCCATCACGACCAAGCCCAAAATCCCTAACGCGGGAACCATATAGATCACGTAACTGTTCATATTGTTTTGCTCTTATTTTTAGTAGCTTTCCAAAACTATTGATTATCAAATAATTACAGGCTTTTGACAAATAACGTGACACTTTTTGCGCTAGAATATGCCGATGACTATCGGATATTCAGGCACACCGCTCGCAAAAAAGCTTGGTATCAAAGAAGGGTATGTCGTGCTGACGGTTAATGCGCCAGGCGATTATGACGGACTTGTCGCACCGCTCCCGGCGGATGTGACGGTGGTTGATTCGCCTAGGGCTGATGTCGATCTAATACATCTATTTACAAACAGTCGCGACGAGCTTTTTGGCAAACTGGCAGAATGCGTAAGGCTGATAAAACAGGACGGGTCGATCTGGGTTTCGTGGTATAAAAAGGCCGCAAAGCTCCCGACCGAGATCACCGAAGACACCGTCCGCGAAGCCGCCTTTCCGCTTGGGCTGGTCGATATCAAAGTCTGTGCAGTTGATGAAAAATGGTCGGGGCTAAAATTGGTTATCCGCAAAGAAAATCGTATATAATACCGTCACAATATCACGCAAGGAGTTTTTCTGATGCCGACCATTGACCCGCGTATTGACGCATATATCGAAAAGTCGCAGGATTTTGCAAAGCCGGTTCTGACGCATCTGCGTGCACTTGTTCACGAGGTTTGTCCGGACGTAACCGAGACACTTAAATGGAGCATGCCGAGTTTTGAATATAAGGGTATTTTGTGCGGATTTGCGTCGTTCAAACAGCATTGTACCTTTGGATTTTGGAAGCAAAGCCTGATGGAATCGGACGAGTTTTCAGAAACAAAAACCGCAATGGGTAGCTTTGGCAAGCTTACCTCGCTTGCCGATCTACCAAAAGATGCCGTGATGAAAAAGCTCATCAAACAGGCTATGAAACTCAACGACGAGGGCGTTAAGGTGACGAAACCTAAGCATGAGAAAAAAGAGCTTGTCGTGCCCGAGATAATGCTCGAAGCATTGGCAAAAAATGATAAGGCCGCGGAGACATTCGATAAATTTCCGCCGAGCTGCAAACGGGAATATGTCGAGTGGGTGACCGAAGCTAAAACTGAAGCGACCCGCGACAAGCGGTTGGCGACCACGATCGAATGGCTATCTGAAGGCAAACGCCGAAACTGGAAATACGAAAATTGTTAGTAAACCAAAAATATGACCGAACCAATACTAGTTGCTAAAAAAGACGCAACGCCGAATGGCGAATTTTATCTACTGCCGCAGATGTCCAATCGACACGGCGTTATCACAGGCGCGACCGGCACCGGGAAGACCGTAACGCTGCAGCGGCTGGCCGAAGGGTTTAGCTCACGCGGCGTGCCAGTCTTTATGGCCGATATCAAAGGCGATCTGACCGGCGTAACGCAGGCCGGAGGCGGCAATCCTAAGATAGATGCGCGAAACACACAGCTAGGTATCACACCAGTTTTTGAGGGATTTCCGGCGACGGTTTGGGATGTATTCGGCAAACAGGGGCATCCCCTACGGGCGACCGTTTCGGAAATGGGCCCGCTGCTTATCGCCCGGCTGTTGCAGCTAATCGATACGCAAGAGGGCGTGTTGTCGATCGCATTTAAGTATGCCGACGATAATGGCTTGATGCTAATCGACCTCAAAGATCTCCAGTCGCTAATGATGCATGTTGGCGAAAATGCCGATCAACTGACGCTGCAATACGGCAATGTTTCGGCCGCGTCGGTCGGTGCGATCCAACGTGGGCTGCTGCAGATCGATGAGCAAGGCGGCGATCTTTTCTTTGGCGAGCCAGCGGTCAAGCTCGATGACTTTATGCAAAGCGTCGGCGGCAAAGGCGTGCTCAATCTGCTCGCGGCCGATCAACTTATCCAGGCCCCAAAACTTTACTCGACATTTTTGTTGTGGCTCTTGAGCGAACTTTTCGAATCGCTCCCCGAGGCTGGCGATCTTGAGAAACCAAAACTCGTATTCTTTTTTGACGAGGCACACCTATTATTTACAGACGCACCGCA
>JBEBGA010000416.1:0-2467 GCA_040081695.1 Pyrinomonadaceae bacterium | reverse complement strand
TCGCCCGCGATTTTTTCCGCCTAAAGGATGATCCGCGCCTAAACATCATCCACGAAGACGGCCGCATGTTCATCAACCGCACCGAGTCTGGTAAATACGACGCCATCCTAATGGACGCCTTCGGCTCACTATTCTCCGTCCCCACACACCTCACGACCATCGAGGCAGTGCAACAATTCCACCGCATTCTCACCGACGACGGCGTAATAATCTTCAACCTAGGCTCCGCCATCACCGGCCCCGCCAGCAACTTCCTCCAAGCCGAACTGGCAACGTATAAGCAAGCATTCCCCCACGTCTATCTCTTCAAAGTACACCCCGACTACCCCGACGACAAACTCCAAAACCTGATCATCGTCGCCTCAAAATCCCCAAAAGCACCTTCCCTTTCCGAGGCTCGCTGGCCACTTAGCTCCCCTCCTATAGGAGGGGTGGATGCCGCCTCGGCAGACGGGGTGGTCGCAGACGCAACCGTCGCCACTTCCAACCTCAGTTCCCTCCTCGCAAACCTCTACACCGCGAATCTTCCCCTCACCAAACCACCACTAACCGACAACCTCGCCCCCGTCGAACACTACAACTCAACCGCCCAAAACATCTACCTAACCACCCGCTAATCGCCCCTCCGCGAACCTTTTTTCACTTTTTTGCAAAAAAATGAAAAAAAGCCTGTAAGAAATCGCCAATTTCTTCATATACAAATAGAACGAACAAAAAGACCCGACCGAGCGACCGCCCGAACAGGTTGATGAGACCCCGCATTTGTTTCGACCAAAATGCGAAACGCCGTCGCTCAAGACGTTTTTTTCCGCCGACAGGCAGTTCGTTCCACAGAATTCTGGTCGCCGACCAATAGATCGAATCAGGGTATTCGTTTAAGGTTTACGACCAATATCGGAGAAATAAAATGAACAAAATTTTGATCCTTCTTTTAATTTGCATAGTCCTCATGGCGACAGGTTGTCCAAAATCAGCCGCCAAGCTTGATCTGAGCGATGAGGCAACCAAGAAACGTGCCGTTCGCCTGATGAAGGAAGAAGTATTTGCCGATGCTTACGCCCAGTATCAGTGCTGGGCAGACGGCCGGATGGTTGTTCCACTTTATGCTGCAAACCCGGCCGGCATCTACAAATACACAGGTTTTAGTTGTGCCACACTCGGAGGCGGTATGACCGCTCAGGAAGCTCAGGCAAAAGCGAAGGAGGTTCGTAACCGCATATTCTACGACGGGCAAGGCATAATTGACGAGATTTATTTCAAGTACGCCACCGGCTTGCGATCCGATCGTTCAAAGCTGAGTTTCTTAGCGGATATTGCTGATATCGGTTTAGGCGGAGCAATTGGGCTGACAAAAGGTTCCGCACAGACGATTAGCGATCTAGGAACAATACTCACCGGCTTTCGAGCGGGCAGAGATTCTGGTCGACTTCGTTTTTATAATAATCAGACTACAGAGGTCATTCTCGATCAGATGGACGCATCAAGATCGGAGGTCTTTCTCAATTTCAGGACCACGGACAGTCAAAAACCAATCGGCGAGTATCCCGTTGAGTCGGTTTTTGCCGACCTCTTTAAGTATTTCGCCGTAGGTTCGCAGACCGAGGCATTCAAGCGCATCCGACGCAAGACGGCTGCCAGCGCCGAAGTAGCGGAAGCGAAAATATTGCGTCTCGAAAAGATAGATCCGGCGAACATTTTCGGACCGACTCGCGATATGGTCGTAAAAATCAACGCGATAGGCGTTATCAAGGATCGTTTTGTTAGAGAGATCAATGAGGTAGATGCGCTGGCCGTCGGAGACGCAACAAAGGTTCCTCGAACTACGGCTCTAAACGACAAGTTCAAGGCGATCTTCAATGAGCTGACGACGGGCGCCAGAAAGGCTGATTTCGACCCGTATTTTAATGCCGTTCGGGTAAAAGCGGGCACACATTACGGAGCAACGTTTACCGCGTTCGTAACTTCAGGTACAACGAAGGCCGAGATGGAGAAGAAGCTCGACCTGCTGCTCGAACTGAAGAATGATGTTTTCAAAGACTATACGCCAGATTCGCCAAAACACGATCTGGCAGCAAGTTTATTGGAAGAAATCAGTCGGCTGTTTGTCGCAAACAAATATTAGAACCAAAGGAGGAAATAAATTATGGAACCGATATATCACAGTTTCAATTTAACGCTCGATGAGCTTCGTGATGAATGCTCGGCATATCAGGCCGGAGCTTCAGCCAAACTGATCCACCTTCAGGCTGCCGAAGTTGAGGTACCTGTCAACACGCAGAAGAAGTTTAATCAGGCTCGGTATATAAAAAAAGGCAACCTTGACCCAGAGCAGGAACTAATGTTTCGAGAAATCAAAACGGACGCCGACCTTGCTCAAGCGGCATCGGACGCCCTAGCCGGTGGCTTTCAGACGCCGATTTTCAATGAAATGGTCTTTGTCAGCGGCACGGCGGTCCGCGTTGTTGGA
>JBEBGA010000004.1:0-33319 GCA_040081695.1 Pyrinomonadaceae bacterium | reverse complement strand
GCGGCCTCGATCTTGATCATAATGGCAGCCTGTGTATTTATGGCCGCGACTGCAATGGGGCAATCTCAGGCAGCCGCAGCTGACCTTTCAGGTTCTGTAACTGACCCGACCGGTGCAGTTGTCGCCGGTGCGACGGTTACCGCCAGAGGTATAGGCAACGGAATAAGCCGTACCGTAACCGCAAATGGCGAGGGTAATTATCAGTTTATCTCCCTGCCTCCGGGTGACTATGAGATCACCGCCGAAGCAGCGACCTTTAAGAAAGTCGTCATTTCGCCGGTCAGGCTTACGGTTGGACAGAGTGCGGACCTGACGATCAAGCTCGAGCTTGGTGCAGCAACTGCGGTTGTTAATGTAACGGGCGACGACGTACAGCTTGTCGAAACGACCAAATCAAGCGTTTCAAATACTATCGGCCAACAGAGCATTGAGAACCTACCGATCAACGAACGCAGTGCTACCGGTTTTGCACTCACGCTCTCGACGGTCGGACGTGACAACGGACGCCCCATCGGGCCCGCTCCAACGTCAGGTTTGAATATCGGCGGTCAACGCGGACGTTCGACACAGGTCAACGTTGACGGGGCTGACTTTACCGACAACTCGATCAACGCTGCCCGCTCGACCGTTTCGATGGAAGCCGTTCAGGAATATCAGGTTGCGACCAACTCATACACGGCAGAATTTGGCCGTGCTACAGGCGGTGTCGTCAACGTAGTAACAAAACGCGGAACCAACGATTTTCGCGGAAATGTTTTTGGCTTTATCCGAGATAAGCGGATCCAGGCTCGCAATGCATTTGCACCTATTGCCAATCCGGATTTTCGCAGAACGCAATATGGAGCTACGCTTGGCGGACCGATAGCTAAGGACAAGACACATTTTTTCACAGCTTATGAGGGACGTCGCCGTGATGAATCAGGATTCTTCACATCTAATGTTGTTGGCAACCTTACCGCAGAGGCGACAATCCCGGTCATAGCCACATTTAATCCGGTTGCCCAAACGTATAAGAACTTGACACCAGCTCAGGCTGCGGCGATCAATGCTCTCGTAACTGCCGGCGGGGCAAATATTTGTCTTGCTCGTGCATATGCGTGGTTTGCATCGAGCGGCGGACAAACCGCTTTAACCGGAACGAACATCCTCAACAGTCCCAATGGCGACGGCAGTGCTTGTAACGCAACCCCGATCACTGGGATCGGGCCTGGTGTCGTTGGCCCCCGGTTTTTCTTAACCGGTGCCCCTGTTCCAAATGGAACGGTCAATGCCGCTGGTCAGCCGATAGCTTTTAGAGCACTCAATGGACTGCAAAAGATCTTTCCAGTGACTGATCGAACCAATTATTTCACGACCCGTGTTGACCACAATATCAATGCAAACAATCAGCTCAATGTCCGCTTTGGGTACAACACCGGCACTATTACCGGTATCCAGGTCGAGTCTCAGAACCAGTCGCTTGGTCAAAACGATTTCTCGCGAACAGGCATCTCCAACTTTAAAGACACGTCGTTTAACGTTGGCTGGACATCAACTCTGAGCAGCACGATGGCAAACGATTTTCGTTACAGTTTTGGCCGCCGTAAAACCTCGTTCCGTTCGCAAAACGGAGATGCTGTTGCGTTCAATATCGCGGGAACCGCGTTTATTGGCCGTGAACTTTTCTCGCCTGTTGACCGCGTGGAAAACCGAAATCAGTTCATCAATAATTTTAACTGGGTATGGGGAAATCACACGGTTAAATTTGGCGGTGATGTGAACTTTGTTCGCATCCCGACAGCTGATTTCGAGCTTAATTTTGCCGCATTGTTCAACTTTGGTGAATTTGCCTCAGGCAACCTCAACCCGGCGTTTGCTACCGCCGGACTGCCGGCTTTTACGCCTGTTCAAAGCTATGGACTAGGGTTGCCGACAACATATGTGCAGGGGTTTGGTAACAAGACCAGTAAGATCAAAAATACGCCGCTCGCCTTCTTTATCCAGGATTCGTGGCGTGCGACCCGCAAATTAACACTAAATTACGGCCTGCGTTATGACTACGAATTGACGGAAACGATCGCTCCTGTTGGCGTTCGCGACCCGTTGACCGGTATTACGCTAACCGCTGCGGATGTATTGGCTGCGCAGGATGCCCTAGGTGTCCAGCAGGGTATCCCTCGCGACAAAAACAATTTGGCACCACGTCTGGGTTTTGCCTATGACATTTTTGGAACTGGCAGATCGGTCATTCGCGGTTCGTTAGGCCTTTACTACGATCACCCTCTGCTGGCGGTTGCATTTAACTCAGACATCGCCGATTCGTCGCAGCAACAACAAGCTGTGTTGACCGCCGGTAGCCCCGTGCCGATCAATACGACCACGTTGGCCCCAACTCTGCTAAATGCGGCTCTCGTGTTTCACGGTACAGTTTGCGGCAACTCTGGCTCAAGTGCAGCGGTATGCGCCCCTTACGGCAGCCCTACAACCCCGGGCGTTGCTGCGACCTCGCAGTATCAATTTGGCCGTATGCGGTTTAACGACCAATTCTATACTGGATTTGGTGCGGTTCTACCGTTTTCGCTGCCGATCGCTAAGAACTTTGAGTATGCCTCGGCAACTCAAGGAAACATCTCGTTTGAACAGCAGATCGGTAGAGACATGGCGATCTCGGGTTCGTATATTTTTGTCGGTGCTCATCATCTGCCGCACCCGACCGATCTGAACACACCGAACACAGCACTTCAAATTCAGAATTTTCAGCGTTATAACGGTGGAGCACTGCCAACCTCAACACAAGCGGTTGCAACTTTATCAATCGCGACGACGGCACCTGGAACAGCGACGGGCGTAGGTTGCACAGTCGTCATCCCTGGCATGGTTGCAAGTTGCCCCGGAGGACGTGTCGTCGCACCGGCTATCGCGAATTTCTTCCGTCCGAATGGACCGAATTATTTCCTCGCGTTCGCTCTATCGAGTGGCGCGGTAACCAAAGCGGCCCTTGATGCGCAACTAGCTGGCAGCCTTCGCACGCCGGGAGTTATCACCCCTTATGGTTCGGTCAATGCTCAGATCTCGGATGGTAATTCGAGATATCAGGCATTTAATATGGAGTTCAAACGCCGATTTGCCAACAACTTTACGTTCCTCGCGAGCTACACACTGTCACAATCGATCGACGATTCGTCTGATCTTCAGACATTGCTGATCGCTCAGGATGTAAATAACTTTAAGGCAGAACGGTCGGCTTCATTGTTTGACCAGCGCCACCGTTTCGTATTTAGCGGACTGTGGACGTCACCAACCGCCTGGCGATCTGGCAGCGGTTGGCAAAAAGTCCTGTCCGACTGGACCGTAGCCCCGATCATAGAGATATCATCTGGCCGTCCGTTCAACATCATCACCAACGTTGATGCTAACAACGACCAGACAAATCAGACGGATCGGCCGAGTGTTAATGCGGACGGCTCACTTTGTATTCCGGGAACGACCGGATGTATCACACCGCTCATAACAGGTGGCGTGTTTTCATCTGGCAATCTGCCCCGCAACTCGGGTATCACGCACGGTTTCTTCTCGATGGATCTGCGTCTCTCACGTGCTATCCGCTTTGGTGAGCGTTTCCGTCTCGACCTGATCGCTGAGGGCTTTAACCTGTTCAATCGGTTCAACGAAGGGTCGGCAACGCCGTTCTTCGCTGACGTAAATGCTTTTGGACAACGTTCAGGCGATGGCAAATACTTTAGCCGTCCGACAGCGGCTTACGATTCGCGTCAGTTCCAGTTTGGAGCAAAATTTAGCTTCTAAGCATCGACTTAGAACATAAATTACGGCCGGGTGGTTTTAGCCATCCGGCCTTTTTGTTGATAATCGATGTATGCCGTCTTTTGCCGATAGGATAAAACTCAAAGCATCAGAGATCGGCTTTTCTAAGGCCGGGATCGTCAAGGCAGAACCGCTACTGGACGAAGGAGCACATCTGAACAAATGGCTCAATCAGGGATTCCATGGCGAGATGGCATGGATGGAGCGTGAACCGGAAAAACGTAGCGACCCGCGTCTTCTTTTTCCCGACGCAAGATCTGTTATTGTAGTCGCGATTAATTACTACACCACGAATGAGCATCAGACAGATGCTAATTCCGGCAAGGTCTCGCGTTACGCATGGGGTGACGATTATCACGATGTCGTTCGCGAAAAACTGACTGAACTGCTGTCGTGGATAAAGTCAAAAGATCCATCAGCCGACGGCAAGATCTGCGTCGATACGGCTCCAATGATGGACAAGGCATGGGCGGTCCGTGCTGGACTCGGCTGGCTCGGCAAACATTCTAATGTCATCACGAAAGAGATCGGTTCGTGGTTTTTTATCGGCTCGCTGCTACTAAATCTTGAGCTTGACTACGATACGGAAACGGTCGAGGACCATTGCGGCACCTGCACGGCCTGTCTCGACGCTTGCCCGACAAATGCCATCGTTGAACCGTATGTCGTCGATTCGCGCAAATGCATCTCATACGTGACAATAGAGCTGCGTGGCGACGAGCTGCCTGCAAATGTCGCCGACACGTTGGACGGATGGATCTACGGATGTGATATCTGTCAGGACGTATGTCCATGGAACCGGTTTGAGCAGCCGTCGAGCGAGTCGCGATTTGAACCGAGGCTTGGTGAGACATCGCTCGATCTCGATGCGATAGGCGAAATGACGCACGAAGAATACGTGCCACGATTTAGGCGTTCTGCGATCAAACGCACAAAGCTCACTGGCCTGAAAAGAAATGCCAGGCATCTAAAACAGACAATTTTAGCAACAGACATTGAGGAGAATAAATGAAGTTTTTGAAACAGGTATCGATCATCGCCATTTGTATTGGCTCATTGGCCGCAGTTGCAGCGGCGCAGGGTAAAACGGCTGCCTCCGTTCAGACCGAGTACAAACGACTTCTCGCTCTTGCGGACAGGCTCGAAAAGATACCCATCGACAAACTGGATCGCGAACCGCACAAGAGTTTTATCAAGAAAAATAAGAAAGACATTGTTTACAGCGACCCCGCGGGTCAGTGGTTCGTACAGGCGGACCGTTTCTGGAATCTTGCAAAAAAGTACAGATCGCTCACGATTGCCGATGACATCGGCTGGACAGCTGCGAATACGCCTCTGCCCGGCGAATGCGAAGGTTACGTCAATTGCTATGCCTATATTTTGACCGATACACTCGGCCAATATCTCAAAATGTTTCCATCGGGCAAACACCGCAAGCAAGCTCTGGCAAAGTTTAACGAATGGACGGAACCGATGATCACAGACCGTAAGACTTACGACGGCCCGGCGGATGATACCGACAAGGCTGACCTGCAAAAAAAGATCGCCGAACTGCGCGACATAATTGGCAAGGTCAACGACAGCGGCAAAGAGGCAACTCTGGCACTGATCACCCGCCTTGCCGACGCGTACAAATAATATCGGCAATGCTCACTGACGCTCACAACCGGACGATCCGGGACTTACGCATCTCGCTCACAGACCGCTGTAATTTCCGTTGTTTCTATTGCCTGCCAAACGGTGAGCCGCCGCTCGCACGCAAAGAGACCATCCTCACCTTCGAGGAGATCGCGTATCTGTCGGATATTTTTGTGTCGTTGGGCATCGAAAAGATCCGTCTCACGGGCGGCGAACCGATGCTGCGAAAAGGCATCGTCGGGCTTGTCGAGCAGCTCGCAAAGCTAAAACCAAAGCTTCAGGACCTTGCTTTGACGACTAACGGCCATGAGTTTCCGCGACACGCTGCGGCTCTAAAATCCGCCGGACTCGAACGCGTCACGATAAGTCTCGATAGCCTCGACCGAGATAGATTTATCGATATTACCGGCGTTGACGCGCTTGATAAGGTCTATGCGGCGATTGATGCAGCAAAAAAGCATGACTTTGAGCCGGTAAAGGTAAACGCCTGTGTTGTGCGTGGGCGCAATGATAGTGAGTTGGTGGCATTTGCGGCTTTTGCTCGCGAGCATAATGTTGCGATGCGGTTTATCGAATTTATGCCGCTCGACAGCGGCCACGATTGGAGCCGCGAGATGGTGGTTCCGGGCAAAGAGATATACGAGACAATAAATGCTGTCTATCCGCTGCAACTAAGAGGGACATCACGCGGCAGCGAAACGGCTTGGAAATATGAGTTTGCTGACGGCGGCACAGGCGAGATCGGTATCATCGCACCCGTGACCGAAATGTTTTGCGGCGCCTGTTCCCGCATCCGCCTGACCGCCGACGGCCAGATCCGCACCTGTCTCTTTTCCACCACCGAGCACAACCTCCGCGACTTTGTCCGCAGCGGAGCCATCCGCGATGAGATCATCGGCTTTATCAAAGACGCCGTTATGAAAAAAGAACCGCGTCACTATATTAATGACGCGGAATTCGTCCAACCATCCAGGACAATGAGTTTTATTGGCGGCTAGTCCTGTCTCCGGCCTGCCATATCCAATCCAACGGCAGCGACGAGGATCGAGCCTTTAATAATATCCTGCATAAAATCGCGAACGTTTAGCAGCGACATGCCGTTGTCGAGGCTAGCCATTATCAGAGCTCCGAGACAAGCGCCAAAGATGGTCCCGCGTCCGCCCATCAAGCTTGCTCCGCCGATGACACAGGCGGCGATGGCGTCGAGTTCTTTTAATACTCCGGCGTCCGGTGCGGCGCTGCCGACGCGAGCGGTGAATATGAGCGAAGCAATACCGGTCAAGGCACCGAGGAGAGCATAGACCTTAAGGATATTTCGTTTGCCGTTAATCCCGGAGAGCCGTGCGGCGTCGGGATTGCCGCCGATGGCATATAGATAGCGGCCAAAGACGGTTGATGTGGTCAAGAACGCCCCGAGCAAAGCAACCGCGATCATTATCAGCACAGGCACGGGCACACCTTGCCAGGCATTCATCACGGCGATAAACGCGATAACCGCAGCGGCAGGGATGATGGCTTTGAGCAATTCGCCTTTATAATTTGCCTCGCCGAGGCCGTATTTTTGAACAGAACTTGCCCGCCGGTACGCCGAATAAATTACCGCAAGCACGGCGATCCCTGCCAGTATCCAGCCGACCGTTGCGGGAATATTCGCATTACCGATCGCCTTAAACGTCTCATCCGCAACCGGTATCGTGTTACCGCCGAGCAGCCATTTGACCGCACCACGCCAGGCAAGCAAGCCCCCAAGCGTTACGATAAACGCGGGAATATTCAGATATGCCGTGAGTGAGCCTTGGAAAACGCCGACCGCGACACCGACCAAGATCGCCGCGATGATTGCGAGCGGCAGCCCAAATCCCCACGTTGTCATAAGAAACGCCGCGATGCCACCGGCAAAACCGACCACCGAACCGACCGACAGGTCGATGTTGCCCGAAACGATCACCATCAGCATACCGACGGCGATGATCCCGGTAACAGACATCTGGGTCATCAGATTTGACAGGTTTCGCGCGGTCAAAAAAGTATTGCCCGGCGTCGCCCAGTGAAAATATATCCATATCAGGCCGAGGACGGCGAGCATTATGTATGCCCGCAGCGATGTGGTTGCGATACGTGATTTGCCAGCTTGTTCCATTTTGTTGTGTTGTAAAAAACAGCTGACAGCTACCGGCTGACAGCTAATAGCTGTATTTGATCATTCCCTGTTGCCGCCGCCATGACCCTTTCGGGCGTTGCGTCTTCGCGTGTAAATTCGCCGGTCACTATGCCCTCATGCAAAACGATGATCCGGTCTGACAGGCCGAGCACCTCGGGCAGCTCCGACGAGACGAGCACGATCGCCATGCCCTCTTTCGCAAGCCGGTTTATCTCAGCATAAATTTCCTGTTTGGCCCCGACGTCGATGCCGCGGGTCGGTTCGTCGAGAAATAGCACCGATGGCCCCGTCAGCAGCCATTTACCGAGAACTATCTTTTGTTGATTACCGCCCGACAATGTTCCGGCCACTGTCATCGGCGAATTTGCCTTGATCCGCAGGCTTTTCATCGGTTCGGCAACCGCGTGGTTCTCTTTTGTGCGATCTGTGATAACCCTGCCCGAGAGCCGTTTGAGCCCTGCGAGGGTCATGTTGTCGATGATGGTCTGTTCAAGTATCAGGCCAAAGCGTTTACGGTCCTCGGTGACAAAACCAATACCGTTTGCGATAGCGTCCGCCGGTGAATTTATCCTGGCCGGACGTCCTTCGACCTCAATATCGCGGGTATATCTGCCATGCCATGCGCCGAATATGGACATCAGCAATTCGCTTCGCCCAGCACCCATCAGCCCGGCGATCCCCAAAACCTCACCTTTTTTAACGGCAAACGATACATTATCGACTAGTTTCTTGTCTGCAATATCGGCTGAGTAAGCAGTAAGATTTGTGACGCTCAGAGCCGTTGCTCCTAGTGTGTGCGTCATCGCCGGAAATATGTCGCCGACCTCGCGGCCGACCATCGCCGCGATAATTTCGTTTTTGCTCGTCGCAGCAGCGGTGTGGGTCGCGACCGTTTTGCCGTCACGCAGCACGGTGATGCGGTCACTCATCCGGAACACCTCGTCGAGCTTGTGCGAAATGTAGATCATTCCCACGCTGCGCTCACGCAGCTTTTTGAGAATGCCAAAAAGAGTCTCGACCTCAGACTCTGTCAACGCCGCCGTCGGCTCATCAAGAACGAGAATTCTCGCATCCTGCGACAGCGCCTTTGCGATCTCGACGAGCTGCTGCTGACCAATGCCCAGGCTCCCGGCTTTTACACGCGGGTCAATCGGTAAATTCAAATCCCGTAACAACTTAGCGGCACGATGATAGAGTTCGGACCAGTTGACGACGCCAAACCGTGAAGGCTCGCGGCCGAGGAAAATATTTTCGCCGACGGTCAATTCTTTTACTAGCGACAGCTCCTGAAAAATGATCGCGATCCCCGCATTTTCCGAATCGCGTATCCCGCGAAAATGCCGAACCGCATCATCAACCAAGATCTCGCCAATAAAACTCCCCTCGGCATAAACGCCCGACAGCACCTTCATCAGAGTCGATTTACCCGCCCCGTTCTCACCAACCAGCGAGTGAAATTCGCCCGCATCGAGCGTAAAACTAACGCCGTCGAGTGCCCGGACACCGGGAAATTCCTTGACGATATTTCGCATTTCGAGCAGCGGCATATTTTTGTTTGTGGTCGGATTTTCTTCGCCGATTTTACACGCTCGCGCAACGATTCCAAAATCAGTGGCTATCCGACACGATCATAATGTTTACGCAGGTTTGTTCGATAATTTATACTTAAAAGATATGACCGACCAAACCGCCATCGAATCCGTCCTCAACGAAGACCGCATCTTCCCGCCACTGGCTGATTTTGCCGCAAACGCTCACATAAAAAGTTTTGAGGAATACGAGCGGATCTACGCCGAAGCGGCTGCGGATGTGCCGGCTTTTTGGGCGAAACAGGCGGAGAGCCTCGACTGGTTCAAAAAATGGGACACCGTGCTCGAGTGGAACTTGCCGCACGCCAAATGGTTTGTCGGCGGCAAGATCAACATCGCCCACAACTGTATCGACCGGCATCTTGAGAAACGTGGCAACAAAGCAGCGTTTATCTGGGAAGGCGAACCAGGCGAACAGAGGACACTGACCTACACCGAACTGCATTACGAAGTCTGCCGATTCGCGAACGTTATGAAAAAGCTCGGTGTCGCGACCGGTGACCGCGTTGCTCTGTATATGCCGCTCGTGCCTGAGCTTGCGATCGCGATGCTAGCGTGCGCCCGCATCGGAGCGACGCACACGGTAATTTTTGGTGGTTTTTCGGCGGACGCGATCCGCGACCGCGTAAATGACGGCGGTTGTAAAATGATCGTCACCGCCGACGGCGGATACCGGCGAGGGTCGGAGATCAAGTTAAAGCCCGTCGTTGACGAGGCTGTCGCCCATTGCCCGACTGTCGAAAATGTCGTCGTTTATCAACGAACGGGCTCAAAGGTCGAGATGAAACCCGGACGCGATCATTGGTGGCATGAGGTGATCGAGACGGTCGATGCACATTGCCCAGCCGAGCCGCTCGACAGCGAGCATCCGCTCTACATCCTTTACACCTCCGGCACAACAGGCAAGCCAAAGGGTATCCTGCACACGACCGGAGGCTATCTGACCCAGACGGCATACACGGCAAAAATCATCTTTGACCTCAAGGACGAGGATGTCTATTGGTGCACCGCCGACATCGGCTGGGTCACCGGACACACCTACGTCGTTTACGGACCGCTAGCGAACGGCGCGACGGTGATGATGTACGAGGGAGCCCCAAATTTCCCCGATTTTGACCGTTTTTGGCAGATCATTGACCGGCATAAGGTCACCATCTTCTACACCGCGCCGACCGCGATCCGTGCGTTTATCAAGTGGGGTGAGCAGTATCCACTAAAGCATGACCTATCCAGTTTGCGTCTCTTAGGGACGGTCGGCGAGCCGATCAATCCTGAGGCGTGGATGTGGTATCACGAGGTTATCGGCAAGGGAAAATGCCCGATCGTCGACACTTGGTGGCAAACCGAAACCGGCTCGGCGATGATATCGCCGCTGCCCGGAGCAACGCCAACCGTCCCTGGAACGGCGACTCGGCCGATACCCGGCATCATGCTCGATGTGGTTACAAAAGCCGGAAAGCCAGTCGGCGATAACGAGGGCGGCTATCTCGTCGCAACGCATCCGTGGCCGTCGATGCTCAGGACGCTGTGGGGAGACGACGAGAGATACAAACAGGCGTATTGGTTCGAAATACCTGGCTTTTATTTCGCAGGTGACGGTGCCCGTCGCGACAGCCGTGGTTATTTTTGGATCATGGGCCGCGTGGATGACGTGATAAATGTCAGCGGCCACCGCCTGGGAACCGCCGAGATCGAATCGGCTCTCGTCAGTCACGCGGCTGTTGCTGAAGCAGCCGTTGTCGGACGGCCAGACGATATTAAGGGACAGGCAATCTCGGCATTTGTCACACTCGAAGGCGGGCGGACTGGCGGCGATGAGCTGAAAGACGAGCTCCGTGCTCACGTCGCCAAAGAGATCGGTTCATTAGCGAAACCCGACGACATCCGCTTTACCGATATGCTGCCAAAGACCCGCTCGGGCAAGATCATGCGCCGGCTGTTGAGAGAACTAGCAACGAGCGGCAGCGTTGCCGGTGACGTGACCACGCTCGAAGACCTATCTGTACTCGAAAAACTCCGCGAAGATGAAGAATAGATATGCCAAATGACTCCCAACCACTTAGCCCGACACAGGAACTGACCGAGGCCGGACGCGAATTTTACCGACGCGGATGGGCGCGCGGTGCGAGCGGCAATTATTCCATTTTGCTCGCCCGCAAACCGATGCGGCTCTGCATCACGGCGGCGGGTAACGAAAAAGGTACCCTCGACGAGACCAATTTCCTTGAGCTAGATGACGACGCGGAGATCTTGCAGGGGTTTGGACGGCCATCGGACGAGACGCTGCTGCACCTGTCGATCTACCGTCTGCGGCCGCGTGCTAGATGTATTTTGTATTCGCAGACGGTCGCGGGGATGATCTTGTCAGACAAATTTTTTGTTGACGGATCGATCAGCTTGCAGGGATACGAAGTGCTGAAAGGCTTGCCCGGAGTCGATAGCCATGAGCATATCGAACGTGTACCGATAGTCGAAAATTCGCAAGATCAGCTTGCTCTGTCACATGTCGTCGCAAACGTGCTACTCGAAAACCCCGCTATCAACGGTATTTACGTCCGTCGGCACGGCCTGTTCTCTTGGGGCGAAACGGTCGAGCAGGCACGGCGAAACATCGAGATATTTGAGTTTCTTTTTGAGGTCACCGAGCGGACGCTTTAGACAGTTCCCTAAAATACTCATCCACCGCCTTTCGCCGAAAATCGAATATTTTCCCGATCTTGCCACCGACCAAAAACTTTCCAATATCGCCAAGCGGCTCAAATGGCAAACGGTATCGAACCTCGTCCTCCATCAGCGTCTTTCCCGATTCCGGCTCGGTGAAACGGTGCGTGTGTATCCACTGTTTGTAGGGACCGCGTAGCTGCATATCGATGAATTCAAACGGCGGATCCCAGTGCGTGATCTCGGTCCGCCATTTGATCGGAACGCCGTGCAGCGACAACCGGTAATCGATAAGCGTTCCTTTTTTGATGTCGATCGGCAGCGGCGTGATGATGTTAAAACCAAGCTCGGGCGGAGTTATCCGTTCGAGATTTTCAGCGTTCGAAAAAAACTCAAACACCTCCTCTCGCGGCAGGTCGATCTCTTGCAAAGTTTTAAAAATATATTCAGCCATTGTTTTTCTAAGTCTAACAAAACCTGACGTTCGCACCCTCAATAAGCAGATATTCGCTAATTACGGTAAAATGGATGTGTGACGGAAAAGATACACATTGCGGGCCTTTCGCGAGAGGAGCTTGAAGAGCTGGCCGCCGGTTTTGGCGAGCCGAAATACCGTGCGACTCAGGTCTTTAAGGCAGTGCATGAGCGGCGGCTGCGCTCTTTTGACGAGATCACCGATCTACCGAAAAAGTTTAGGGCGAGGCTTGAGGAATCTACTGAGATATCACGGCTCAACGTCGAATCGAAATATGTTTCGACGGACGGCACTCGGCGATATCTGATGAAAACGACCGACGGCAACCCGGTCGAGACGGTCTTTATCCCATCCGAGGGTCGCGACACGATCTGTTTTTCGTCGCAATCTGGCTGCCCACTAAAGTGCGATTTTTGCCTGACGGCAAAGCTCGGTTTGCTCCGCAATCTGACCGTCGGCGAGATCGTTGAGCAGATAATTATTGTGCTAAATGACGTCTACGGCGTTGGCGAAGAGACCCCGCACGGAACAAATCTGGTCGGCATGGGAGCCGGTGAGCCGTTCCTTAATTTTGACAATCTGATCTCTGCTCTCCGCATTATGGCGGATGAGGACGGCCTGTTTATCGTGCCAAACCGCGTGACCGTATCGACCGCCGGTGTCGTGCCGCGTATTTACGACCTTGCAAATATCGAGGACCGGCCGCATCTGGCGATCTCGCTTTCATCGGCGTCTGATGAACTGCGGGACCGGCTTATGCCGATCAATAAACGCTGGAACTTAAGCGAACTGATGTCCGCCGCAAAAGAATTTGAGGCGAGCCTTAGACGTGGTGAACGCTTTACATTTGAATATGTAATGCTCGGCGGAGTAAATGATTCGGATCGTGACGCTAATAATTTGGCCAACTTGCTCGAACGCTATCAGCTCCGCCGCGTAAAGGTCAACCTCATCCCGCACAACGGAGCAGAGCAGCTTGATTACAGCACCTCGTCGGAGGCTCGCGTCGCGAGATTCAAAGCCGTGCTCGAATCGCGCGGCGTGTCTGCGTATGTGCGCAGCCCGCGTGGACGCGACATTTACGCCGCCTGCGGACAGCTTGCGGCAAAAGATTCGCCGGATCTCGTGCAGATCGCGGCTTAAGATTTTATGTTGGCAATACTTATTCCCGGATTGATAATCGTCGCATTGATGGTCTGGGCATCGACGCGGATAAAGCGTATGGCGGCGGCAGCTTTTGAAGCCGAGACCATCGAAACAGACGATTTTGTCATCCAAAAACCGGATGGATTTTTGAATAACCTAAACGGCGACCCGATGTATGCGTTGGAAACGTATTCAAAAGAATTTGGTGCCGACGCGACCAACATCCGTCAGGGACGTGTCCGTTTGAAGGTGACTGAAGATGCAAAAATTGGCCAGATCATCGCCGGTTTTGAAGACGAGGGAAACGAGATCGTTGATGATGTTACCGAAGTCATCGGGGCGACAAAATACCGGCTGATCGACGCAAAGCGTGATGAAAATGGTCACGATGTATGTGTGACATACAAGATAGGCCAAAAGGATTCGCGAGTGTTTATGCTTGAGGCGATAAGGCTGGCTGAAACTTCAGACGAATTTACGCGTAAAATCGAAGCGTTTTCTGACAGTTTTGAGCTAAAATAGAATTTTACTTCCCGCTTGAGGTTTTCACTGATAAGGATAGGTTTTATGATTCAAAAAATGCTGCGAATTGGTTTCTTTGCTGTGGTTGTTTTGACGGCCGGCTATTTTTCAAATGTCAGTGCTCAGAATATAGGTGTAAGCGGTTCGATCGGTAATGGCACCGTCACACGCGGCACAGCTGCGCGCGCGACGGTGACCCTGAATATCCCCGGCGGACTTCATACAAACTCAAGCCGTCCCGGCGGCGAATACGCTATCCCGACAACGGTTCGGGCTTCGTCAAAAGACGCCAAGATCGGCGGCGTCACCTATCCGCGCGGCGTTAACCGCAAGTTTGAATTTTCGGAAAGGCCTTTGAACGTGTACGAAGGGCGTGTCCGGTTCACCTTTAATGTGACCGTGCCCTCGACGTTTCGCGGACGTACGGTCAGGGTCAACGTATCGGTACGCTACCAGGCATGCACCAACGAGGTCTGCTACGCGCCAAGAACCAAAAACGTTACGCTCACCGCAAACGTCAATTAAGCAAGGCCGATCACCGACAGCAACCTGCCGGTTTTGCCGTATCTTTGTTTTTCGAGACGATAAGAGAAAAATAGATCGGGCCGCTCCATCGTACAGTATGGAGCGGTATGGACATTTGCGTCGGCTAAACCGATTGCGACGAGTTGGTCGCGATTTGCCAAATGCAGATCCACGCGGGCGTGACCCTCACGCGTCGGTGTAAAGTACTTTTCACTGCTGTCGAAATTTGTGCCGAACGCATCCATTACATCCTGTCCGATCTCATAATGACAAACACTAGCGGCCGGGCCGATCGCCGCGATCAGATCAGACGCATCGCTGCCATAAAGCTCGATCATTTTAGTAACGGTCTTTTGCACGATCGACGCAACGGTTCCACGCCAACCCGCATGGATCGCGGCGTAAGCCCCAGTGATTGGATCTCCGATCAAAACGGGTACGCAATCGGCAGTTTTTGCACCGGCCAGAATACCTGTCAGATCTGACAAAACAGCGTCAGCATGGTCGTCAGATTCGCCGATGTCATCATAGGATCCGATTACTTTGACCGTATTGCCGTGGATCTGCCACACCGTTGCGAGACGAAAGTCGCCGTCAAACGCATTCAAGAACCGACGGCGGTTCTCATAAATATTCTCGGCCTCATCCTCATTAAATCCGGCTAGATTGAGATCGTTTTCGGGAAACGGTGACACGCCGCCGACACGCGTCGAAAAGCCGTTTATAAATCCCGCGTCCTCGAGCGGCTTGCACACGAGCACCTTTACGCCGTCACGCTCTCGCCAATAAAGCTGCGAATCTGCTAAAGTTTGTTCATCGTCAAATGACGTCTTATCCATGATCGTTTCCATCGGTATCGACATAGCCGAAGTCTATCGCATCCGCGACACCATCGCCAGAACGCCGCGTTTTTCGGCGCGCGTATTCACCGATGCCGAGCGCGAATATTGCGAGGGTAAAGGTGCCGCCGCAGCTCAATCGTACGCCGCACGTTTTGCTGCAAAAGAGGCTTTTCTTAAAGCGTTGAAAACAGGTTGGCGAGGGAAAATAGCCTGGCACAATATCGAGATCGTATTGGATGAGAACGGTGCTCCGTCACTGAACATCAGCGGAGAAGCCGCTGTATCATTAGAAAAACTCGGCGCAAACCGAGTTCATCTATCGATGTCCCACACGACCGAGCACGCGGTCGCCGAGGTTATTTTGGAAAAGATCTAGGGTTTCGGTGACGGTGTCGCTACCGGCTTAGGCACTGGTGGCAGCGGATCCATCGACATAAACACCACGGGAGCGTCGTGATCAGACAACCTCTCAGGGCGGTTAAAATCATCTGCCCAAACCAACGGAAAATCAGCATCGATCCGCGCGTAGCCAAACTTGATCGCTCCGCCCATGTAAACAGGCTTATTGACCAACATATGGTCGAGAGCCTGAGCCGAACCATCATAAGTGTAAGAGTATCGATTGTTCGGATTGGGCATTGACTCGATCAGCGCCTTTAGCCCGGTGGCGTAAGCCGTCTTTGACGGAACAAGCACATTTTGGTCGGACTTGCCCTTGAGGATGCCGATCAGATCGTTGTAACCATCGTTAAACTGAAAAGCGTTTAGATCACCGCAGACGAGCATACGCTCCGTCGGGTCGGTTTTTGCTCGCTCAGCTATAAAATTTGCGAGCCACTCGGCCTCAAGTCGGCGTTTGTTGCGAACACGGTCACCATCTTTTTCGTCGTCAATACCTCGATACGATTTGAAATGGTTGACGATCACGGTAAAAGCAAACGGCTTGCCGAGCTTTGCATCAGCGACCTCGGCCTTGAGCAAGAACGGCGGACGGTCAAAGAGTTTTTCGTCCGGAAAGCCGGTACCGTAATTTAACTTTTCGCTGCCGCCGATAGCTTTGGTCTCTATGACCTTGACCTTGCTCGATTTGACCAAAAACCCGTTATCGATGCCGCGAATATCATTACCGTCTTCGAGATAAGCAACATATTTCGGGTCTGGCTGTTTGGCCGCAACTGCGTCGGCGTTGATCTTGTCGGCGAGTTTTTGCAGGACCTTGAGATTTTCAACCTCGACGATACCGATCACATCCGGCATCGCCAACACGTTGCGGATCGCCAGCGACGCTTTGTTCAACCGGCCCTGAAATTCGTCTTTTGGCACGGTCGTTTCTTTCTCGATCTCTTTGGAATTAACCTCGTCGTCAAAGAAATTTTCGATGTTAAAACTCGCCACAGTCACTTCACGTTCGGCTGCGGGGCTTACGGCCACAAAACCCTTTATATTCTCGGGTGCAGCTTGGGTAGGGTCCGCCATCAGCGTGAAATACTTTCGCGAATAATCGATCACACCGGTCATGCCCTTGATCGTCGCCCCGGCTGGAACGTCAATAGCATTTGCTCCTGTCTGGGCACGGCTGTCAACTCGCAGGATCTCGGGATTCATATCAAAGGCGGGAGTCGTTGACGGCAGTTTATCGACAAGGATCGCGAGGATGTCCATTCCCGGCTCGCGAAACGGACGCGGTGTTCCCTGTAGTGTCGCGAAAAAAACACCGTTAGATGTCGATCTACCTGTCTTTTCGTTAGTAAAGCCGCCTGTCGGCCCGACAACAACAATGTCAGCTTTGACCCGCATCCCTTCAAAACGCTCCATCTGATCGACGCGGCCACGCGGATCAAGTTCGGCTGCCGTCAGCACGATCGGTGCGGGCAGCGGATTGTCTTTGGAAATAACTTTTACGGTCGGACGTGTGATCTCGGTAATGCTCAGAAATATCTTTTCACCACGCGGGCGAAACTCTGTTACCGTCCCATCGACCGCCACCATTGCCCCGAGCGACACCGAACCAACACTGTTCTCACCATAAACGTAGATACCCTCAGACGTTTTAGGGTCATTGTCCGTCTGGCCGTCGGGTGTCTGTATATAAAACCCTTTAGCTACGATCGCCGTGACAACGCCGGTAATTCGCACGTTTTCACCGACGTGGGGAGACGTTCCTTTGTCTCCCTGCACCTCTGAGATCTTGTATTCCTTTTGACCAAATGCCGGAACGAGCGTTCCACATAACAGGATCAAACCAATGCCAATAAAACGTGAGTATCGGTTCGTGATTGTCATTACTGTGTATCGGGGCTGGATTCCATACGGGCTTGCAGCCGAGGATTTAAGTTAGAAAAGAAATCATATCCGGTAAGCGTTTCGACCTGATCGACCGTCACACGGAAATTTCGCCCTGGGGCATTGCGATTTATCGGCGGAATGTTAGAGACGATGATGCCAAACATACGGGTCTTTTTACCGACACGCTGCAGATCGTTGGTGCCGTTGTCGATAACTAGCACAACTTTCCACGTCGATGCCGGAACCACAACGCCGTTGCCGATAAAGCCCATGCCACCACCGGCATTCATATCCTGACCGGCGGGGCCCGTATAGATGTAGATCTCCTTGCCTTGTCCGGCAAGTGTGCGGCAATACGTCTCAAATTCTTCCCACGGACCCTGATTATTATCCGGGTGTTGCGGCAGGAAGTTCGTCATTAAAAATGTCGCAGAATTATCAGGAATGGAGCGGGTCCTATCCCCTGACGGACACATATGGCCGCGATCATAGACCGGTTCGGAGTAATCCGAGGACTGAACCTGATACCATCCTGCAGGCAGAGTTGTATCGCCGCGATAATCGTCCTGCCGATTTGCTCCACCGATCCAAGAGCTGTCCAATCGCCATGCAACCCAATTTGGGCCAGCTTTTGAGCGGTTGTACGACAGCGAATATTGCGGCTTTGTCATCAAATAATTATTCTCATTCGCGACATTTGCCGTAGCATTGCTCGGATTTCCGAACAAAAGCGGATTTTCAGTCTCGGGCGGCCCGTTGACAGTAATATTTTGATTGAGGTTAACAAAGCGACTTTGCGCATCAGAGGCGACTGCCGTCACATTATAGATACCAGAGCTAGTTCCGCCGGGAATAGATGCCAAAAATGAAAAGACATTGTCACCCGGCGTAACATCACCACCGGTTCCGTCATCGACAAAATTCTGTAGCGCAGATCCTCCGATCTGAGTAAGGTTACCAACCACTTGGATATCAGTGCTGGGAGGCGTTGTCGCCGGAGTGACAGCAACCGTTAGTAGAGTCGTGCCTGTTGGCACAACGCTGGCTGGGCTAGCCGACATAAACGCAGAAAAGGCCCCTCCCCCTCCACCGGTACCCGTGATGTTAATATCATCTACGCCGATCCATTCGTCCTGTCCAACCGCATTAGTCGTCATCACCCTGATTTGTACAAGCGATTGATTTTCACAAGCGACAGGAAGAGCGACGGATATTGGAGTGACAAGTGTTGCAAGGTTTGGGCCGGACGAAGCGTCGGCAACAAACCCTAATGGCAAATTTGTATAGTCACCCGAATCACCAACTCGATATTGCAGAGCCACGGGCTGAATAGCATTATCCGAAGATCCGTCAATATCACGAAGGTTATAGGCGACATTGATCGCTGTAGTTCCTGTCGTATTAAGGCTAATCACGAGATTGGGCGCATCTGAAGTACCTGAGCCGTTCAACGCGATAGTAGGATTGGCTATTCCGTCGAATTCCGCTAGTCCTCCGGAGGTTGCTTGCGTGTTCGGGTCATTTCGATTCGCACTAACATTTTGTGGCGTCGCGGACCCATCCGCCAAAATTGTCTGTGGATCCACCCCTTGAAGCTCAGTAAGGGCATCACCTCGATATCCAATAATACCCGGAACCGCTGCCCAGTCATCGTTAGCTATTATTAGATTGGTATTGGACCAATTTTGTAAGAATGGCACGGTCTGCGGATTCAGATTAAGTGGCTTTTCAACATCCCCGCCCTTTCTCGTTGAATCACTTCCGATTGAGAAAACGTCGGCAACTTCGATCTCAGACCGGCCCCGTTCCGAGCGGATTTGTGACGACACACCAGTCCCGATCGAGAGCCATATAGCTATCAATAGCACCGATGCTAATAGTCGATTTAATGTTTGAGTAAGCCCCTTATTAAGTGCGGTAAAACTAACTTTCATATAATTAACGCAATCTACTTTTTTACCACAGCGGGACATATAAAGGAACTTAATATTCGGTTAAATCGGCGCCCTATCGCACCGGACGCGGATAGACAACGGGGCTTTTGTTGCCGTCTTTGTCGACGGCTCGGACGCCGAAAAAGAAGTTGTCCTTAGACATACCCTTTGCGATGAAAGTCGTCGCACCCGTCACCGTCTGGCTGCCTTGCCACTCGGCGGCGATGGTGTCACGCCAGACGACCTCGTAGCCGGCGATATCGCCGTCAGTATTTGCATCCCATTTCAGTTCGGTGTCATTGGTCAGACGCGTGGTCACGATCCCAACATTTTTGGGCTTTGCCGGGGCAAGCGCGAGGCTCGCTAATGCGATGAGATTTACGCGGGCGACGTTTGCCGTGTATTCAAAATCGACATACTCCGGCGTGTCGCCGTAAAAGACGCCGTTCTCGGTACGCACATTTTGGTGCTGATGGGTGTAGTCCTCATGTGATTCGGTAATGCGAACGGCTGTGAAACCCCGCTCGACAAACGGAATGTGATCGCCTCCGCGTCCATAACGGTCGCGGCGATAGATCATCATCACTCCAAAGTTCTTGAGATACCGGTCGGATTGCTCTTTGATAAATCTCGCGAGTTGCCGCGAGGCGCTGTCGTTTTCGCCGCCGACACTGCGGCGTGTGCCGGCCTCAGCCTCGGTTTCGCTGGTCGGCACGCCTTCGCTAAAGACGCGGACCTTTTTGCGAAACTGCGAATTTTTATGCGTCGTAACGCCGCCGACAATGTCGTTGGTAAACATCGCCTCGATATTCATCTTTGACTGCTTGGCCTTTTCGGCAAAATTAGCCGCACCGAGCAAACCCTGCTCTTCGCCCGGAACCGCCATAAAAATAATGGTCGCGTCAAATTTTCGTTTTGACATCACGCGTGCAAGCTCGATCGAAACCGCCGTGCCGGACGCGTCGTCGTTTGCTCCGGGAGCATCGCATTTGGCGTCCGTCGGCGACGTACACATCGAATCGTAATGGCCCGAGACGACATAATATCGTTTGGCGTCGGTCGTGCCGTTTAGGATCGCATAAACGTTTGTCAGCGTAGTCGGCTCAGGAATACGATTGGCTTTTGGCTGCACGAACGCCTCTTTTTGCACGTCGAGACACCCTCCGCAATCGGCGCTGATCTTTTGAAACTCGCTGTAGATCCAGTCGCGAGCGGCACCGATGCCGCGAGTCGGGTTGTCCTGTTCGGATAAAGTGTTTCGCGTGCCGAAAGACACGAGCTTTCGTATATCAGCCTCGATCCGCTTGGCCGAGATCTCTTTGACCATCTTGGTTATCTCGGGGTTGGGTTTTACAGCTTGTTTTTGGGCAAGAGCTTGGGTCGCAAAAACACAAAGGAATAGAGCAAAAACAAAGAAAATTCGTGATCTCATATTAATCCGGTTGCAAAAAGATTTAGCCACAGATTAACACATATGGACACAGATATATGCCTAAAATCTGTGTTTATCGGTGTGATCTGTGGCTAAAAACTCTTAAGGATCTATTGGATGCGGTACGCTTTGTCTTTCCAAACAATGACGACCGTGCCGCCGAGACTATCGGCAATAGAGCGGAGCTCGCTATCGAGGCGGATGTATTTTTCACTGCCGCGTTTGACCGAGGTTGTTGATTGGCCTTTGTAAGCAGAGTCGTACCAGACGCCGTTGCGGCTTTCAAAATTTTTGCCGCCCGACGATCTTGTGGCAGAGATCGCACCGCCGACAACTTGGTTCTGCGTTTGGTTCTGATAGACATTTTCTTGACGCGGACCCGAACGGCTCGGTCCGGTGTCGGTCTTTCGTTTCGGAGCAGCCGGGCTAGTGTCACGCGACCTGTCTTCGTATTCGCGCTTGGCTATCCTTTCATCGGCTGGCTTTTCTTTTGCTTTGTCGTCACTGTCCTTGCGTTCCTCGACCGCTGACGGAACGCCGCCCGTCACAGGTGGTGCGGCGGTAACGGGTGTGGATACATCTGTCGTTGTGCCGTCAGCCGAATAGCCTGACTTAGGCTGATCTTCTACACCGGTCGATCCGGTTCCCGAAGCGGTCGAATTTGCCGCCGTGTTAGACGCTGTAGCGGGCGAGGTCGGAGCGGCCGGAGGTGTCGCATTTGCGGCAATGGTATTTGCGGAATTGGAAGCAGCCTGCGCGTCGCCGTTAACGTACGGTACGCCTTTATTCTGTTCCTGCTCGGTCACCTTTGAAATTGTCGAGTTATCGACATTTGTTCTATTTTGGATGACCAGATATCCGAGCACGCCGCCAAATGTCAGGATAAGAGCGCCCATCGCCATCGCCAGATTTGGCGTGCGGAAAAGTCTGCTTAGCCACGATGCTGCCGGTTCGGCTGCCACTGCCGCAACACTAGAAACGGCGGTTCCCTCAGCAGCAACCGCCGCCGAATTCATCCTTACGACTTGCGACAGATCCTTTCTACACCGGTCGCAATCGGCGAAATGCTCCATATAGAGCAATTTCGCACGCGGCGGCTAGGCGTTTTCGGCAAACGCAGAGATGCTGTCCGCGTCGAGGTGGCTGGCCGTCGCAGCTTTTACAGCCGCAATTTGCCCGCTCCGCCCTTTTCGCAGGATCGCATCAATCTCTTTGTCGAATTCCAGTTCCATCGTTTTTAATTAGCCACAGAGACCACAGAGTTAATGAGAAGATCAGGATATTTTATTTTAGGTACCATGACTTTCAAACCAATATCATCAAATAGCTCAGTAAACTCTGTGTTCTCTGTGGCTACGGTTTTCGTAACCACTTACAGAACGCATCACATCCACAAATCTTGCACGAGTACGGCAAGCGTCAATACGGCGAACATAGTTTCGAGGTTTAACCCCAGGCTCGCAGCCGTGTCGGACAGGTGTTTTTTCACCTCAACGTCGCTCCAGCCGTGCTGTTCACGCAGGTTTTTCTCGACGCCTTTGCGGATCTCGGACTGCACACGCGTCAGCTTGCGGCTGGCGGTCGCCTCGTGATAACCAAAGGTCGCGGCGATGTCCTTTAGTTTCAGGTCGTCAAAATAGTATAGCTTTAATATCAACCTATCCTCGGCCTCAAGCTCGCCGATCGCCGCCTGCAGGGCGTCGGACACATCCGACTCTGCCTCACCGACCGCAAAAAGCTCCTCAGGAGACTCAGTGTGCGAGCCAAAATGGTTGTTGTCATTATTGGCCGCCTCGTTCGCCAGATTTTCAAATTCACGGTCCTCTTCGATCTGGACAAATTTGGACTGTTTGCGAAACTGATCGACCGCCAACTGCGAAACGACCGCCCGCAGCCACCCGGCCAAACTGCCCCGCCCCGAATAATATGCCAGCTTGCTCTTTTTATTACCGTCCGCATCGACGCGCAGGCCGTAAAGCTCGGCCCAGATCGAGCTTGCGAGATCCTCGGCATCTTCGTTATTTGACGAGATCTTGCGGGCGGCTGATTTTACGGTCGAGTCAAAATTTGTGACCAGATCTTCCCAAGCCCGCTCGTCGCCTTTTTCACAGGCGATGATCAAACACAGGTCATCGGCCCTGATGTCGTCGATAAACTCTTTGATGTCATTATTTGACGCTTTTGGATCGTCGCCCAAAAGATATTTATTTAGCGCCGCGTGGATACGCGCCGAAACGTCTGAGCCGGACAGCCCGCGTGCATTTTCGGCACGAGAGACAAGATGCTCTATCGCTTCTTCAACCGTATTTTTTTGCTTTTCGGCGATCGGACTCATTCAAAAGTTGACCAAATTTTAGCACTCTTTTGATGAATATTTTAGTGTGTGGAGTTGTTCCGGCTTATTTAAGGTGTTTCCGCAAAAACGAGATGATCTTATAGCCGTCGATATAGTTCCACGGCTTTTCGCCGAGTGTGTAGTGGCCGCAGGGCAATGCAGTTTCGCTGTGCTGGATGCCGAGCCGCCGTAGCTCTTTGAAAACATCGCGTGTCAGATCGACCGGAAAGCTCAGATCGTATTTTGTGTAGATATAGCGCGTCGGCCGGGGCGGTAGGGCGGCAAGCTTATCCATATAAGCCATCGGCGACATCGGCAGCCAGTATCGGCGAAGTTCGTCGAGATCGAGATTATCTCCAAAGCCTTCGCGGACGTGATAGGTCGATAGGCCATGCCAAACAACGTCGGCCATATAGCCCGACACGTGATTGAAAACCGCAACATCGACGTCAGCGTCGTGAACATACGAAAGAAAAGCGACGCACGAGCCAATGCTCGTCCCGACAAGGCCGATCTTTTCGTAACCCTGTTGTTTTAGCCAGCTAATTGCAGCACGCGTATCGAGCACGGCCTGACGAACCGATTGCAGCGAACGCCCGATATTTGGAGTAACGAGATGATCGGCCCGCTCAAGCTCCGGCGGCATACGGTCTTCGTGATACGGCAGCGTAAGCCTGAGGGCGGACATGCCCACTTTGTTCAAAAATTTGGCGAGATCAAAATACGTCCCGGCTTTGGCATTCCAATGCGGGAGGATAACGACAGCGGCTTTCTTGTCACCGTGGGGGAAATAGGTCGCAACCGCCGTATTATTCTCTACCGAAATTGTCTCCACCGCGCTTTGCCAAGACAAAACCGGAACTTCGATCTGTGCGACCGGTGATTTTAGTTCGTCTGCACTCAACGAACCCGCAGACGGATAGAGCCGCCGTTCAAGCTTAAAATCCTCGATGACCGGAGCCGCAAAATACTCATCGCTGTTTGCTAGTGCATTTGCCGAATACTCCGCCAGCACTTTGCGCGGATCGTCGCCATTGACGTGGTCGGCGACAAACTCCAGCCCCCAGCCAAATTGCTGCGGCGAGCGATTGTCGTTCAACAACGCCAGGTGCCGTTCCCGGTTGTGCATGTAGCGTTTCAGCATAGTTCGGGGAATTACGCGGCGGCGGTTTTGGCTTTTTTGACGATCTTCTCGTAAAAAGCGATGTACTGCGGGATGATCTTTTCGGTCGAGTAACGCGATACGGCAAGTTCGCGGCCTTTTTCGCCAAAGGTACGACGCATATTTTCGTCACCGAACAGTTTTAGTGTATCGACGCTCATCTTATCGACATCGCCGACGTCGCTCAAAAATCCGCTCTCACCATCGTTGACCACCTCAGGGATGCCGCCGATACGCGTCGCGACCACGGGTACTTCGCACGCCTGTGCCTCAAGCGCCGCTAGGCCAAAAGATTCGAGTTCGGACGGGAGCAGGAAAACATCCGCGACGCCCAAATAGTCCGCAATGTTCGCCTGTTTGCCGACGTAAACAACGTTGCCGTTCATGCCAAGCTGCTCGCCGCGATAGCGAACGGCTGACAATTCCGGGCCGTCACCGACCATGACGAGCCGTGCATTGACGCCCTCTGCACGGACTTTCGCAAGTATCTCGACGCAGTCCAACGGACGCTTAACCGGGCGAAAATTCGAAACGTGTACGAGCAAGCGCTCGCCGTTCGGTGCAAGTTCTGTTCGCAAAGGAGCATCCGGCGTACGCAGATAATGCTTGCCGCAGATGAAATTCGGAATGACCTCGACATCGTCAAAATCAAATGTCTCGATCGTTGCTTGTTTTAGAAATTTTGAAACGGCAGTCACGCCGTCAGATTGCTGCAAACCGTATCGCGTGATCGGCAGATAGCTGCGGTCGGCTCCAACGAGCGTTATGTCCGTGCCATGAAGCGTCGTAATTACGGGCACATAGCGTTTTTGCTTGATCGATTCGCGCGCGAGAATGGCCGAGATCGAATGCGGTATCGCGTAATGGACGTGGAGCAGATCGAGCTTCTCAGCACGGGCAACGGTCGCCATTTTTGTAGCGAGGGCAAGGTCGTAAGGCTGGTGTTCAAACAACGCGTACGACATCATTTCGACCTCGTGAAAATGAATGCGTTCGTTCAGCTCGGTTAACCGAGTCGGCAAAACCGACGAGATAAAATGGACGTTATGCCCGCGTTCGGCCAGATCGCGGCCAAGCTCCGACCCGACGATCCCGCTGCCGCCGTATGTCGGATAAACTGTGATGCCGATATTCATTATTTTCTATTGTAACATAAATCGTTACAGACTAGCTCTTCTTGCGAACGTAGTAAATGATCCCCTTATTGTCGTCCGTAAACAAAAACGAGTTGGCATCAAGTTTCATAATGTCGCACGGACGGCCATTGACCGTGCCTTTGTTGAGAAACCCGGTGATAAAATCCTGCACCTTTTCGCCTTTCCGAAAGCTGACGATCTTGTAGCCGTGGCCGATGGCCTTGTTGGTCGAGCCGTGCAAAGACATCAAAAACGCGGGGTTTGCACCAAACAGCCCGTCGGCCTCGTCAAAAAAATCAAAGCCCAACGCCGAACCGTGTGCCGGAAAATATGCGTACGGAGCTGCTACGTTTTTGCAACCTTCGCGACGTGGAAACTGCGTGTCGGCAATTACTTTGCCTGCTGCGGAATAGCAATATGGCCAGCCATAATCGGTGCCGTCTTTGAGCGCGTAAAACACCTCATCCGGTTTTTGCAGCCCAAGATGATCCGATCCCTGTCCCGATGCCCACAGAAAATTGCCGATCCATTTTACCCCGACCGCGTTGCGCAATCCTCTGGCAAACTCGCGCTGTTCGCTACCGTCCGGATTCATAACGAGGATGCTTGCCCTAACGCGTTCTTTTTCGATGCAGGCGTTGCACGATGAGCCGACCGATACATAAAGTTTGCGGTCAGGAGAAAACGCGATCGTCCGCGTCAGGTGCCAGCCGCCGTATTTGTAGCTCAGGCCGTAATCGGGAAATGTCGCGAGCACCTCCGGCTTTGTGTCGGTCGGTTTGGTCTCGCCAAGCGTGAATTTTCGACGCGTTAGCTTGTCCGTTTCCGCAAGATAAAACCAGTCCTGCCCGTTTTCGTCTTTGTAAAACTGGCAGCTATTCGGATTTTTGAGATCGGTCATGTATGGCGTGACCTTAGCAAATTTCCCCTTTTTCGCGTCCCAGCCGTCCAGGATATAAACGATGCCTTTTTTGTTGTCCGTCAGGTTTAACATGTCCGTGACAAATATCCGTCCGTCCGGTGCCTTGGCAAAAAACCGCACGCGTTTTAACCCCTCAGCCGCCGGGATGATCTCGTAGCCGGCCGGCAGATTGAGGTAAAATGATTTGCCGCTCTTGAGCGTGATCTTATTTGGGACAAGTTTGGATTGCGCAAAAGTTGAGCCAACAATCAATGCCGCGAGACAGCAAGCGAGTAAAAGTTTTGATATATCCGTATTCATCTGTGTTAATCTGTGGCTAAATCGTTATGAAAACTGAACAATTCCTCGTAAAACCGGGCTCGAAAGTTGATCTTAAAAAACACCCGACCGATTATGCGGGCGACTATAAAGACAAAAAAGAAGCCGTCAAGGACCTTGAGAAAAATATCGCCCGGCTAGCCGAGCTGCAGGACATCCTCTATGCACAGAATGTTCACTCACTTCTCATCATTTTTCAAGCTATGGATGCCGCCGGCAAGGATAGCGCGATAAAACATGTGATGAGCGGCATCAATCCGCAGGGCTGTCATGTCACGGCCTTTAAGGCTCCGTCCGCCGAGGAGCTCGACCACGATTATCTGTGGCGCTCGCAAAAGGCATTGCCCGCTCGCGGCTGCATCGGTATATTTAACCGCTCGCATTACGAAGAGGTGCTCGTCGTCCGCGTACATGCCGGAATTTTGCAGGGTCAACAGCTGCCGGATGCAATGAAAAACGACAAAAATATTTGGAAAAAGCGATTTGAACACATCCGTGACTGGGAAAATCACTTGGCCGAAAATGGAACACACGTCATCAAGTTTTTCCTGAACGTATCGAAAGAAGAGCAAAAACAACGATTTCTCGAACGCATCAATTTGCCCGAAAAGAATTGGAAATTTTCAGCCGGCGACGCCAAAGAGCGGGCATTTTGGGACGATTATATGAACGCCTACAAAGAGGCGATGCAGGCGACATCTACAAAAGATTCGCCGTGGTACATCATCCCGGCGGACAAAAAATGGTTCACGCGTCTCGCAGTTTCCGAGATCATCGTCAACCGGCTCGAATCGCTAAAACTCAAATATCCCGCCGTGACCGACGCTCACAAAGCGGAATTGGCAGAATCGAAAGCGATATTAGAAGCGGAAAAATAGTAACTATTCTTCGCGTTTAACAGGAACGTCTGGCACGAGCCGCATGATCTTGTCGTCGTCGGTAGCTGCGCGGCCGCGGCCATCTCGGTTTGAGGTCGAGAAATAGATGTATCCATCCGGCCCTTGGCCGACCTCGCGTATGCGTCCGACTGTTCCCTCAAGCAAATTTTCCTGCCGCACGACCTTGCGGCCTTCGAGCACGACACGGATTATCTTGGTTCCGCGTAAACAGCCGAAAAAGAAATTTCCGCCAAAGCCGGGAAATTGCGTGGCGTTGTAAAACGCCGCACTCGCCGGAGCGCATGCCGGGCTGTATTCGAGGAGCGGCGATTCGAGGCCGTCTTTTTTGTCGGTGTGGTGGATGATGGGCCAACCGTAATTTTTGCCTGCTTCGACAATGTTGACCTCGTCGCCGCCGGAGCCTTTGCCTTCGAACGAGCTGGGCCCGTGTTCGGTTTGAAACATCAGCCCCGTGCCGGGCTGCCAGGCCATACCTTGGGCATTTCTGTGTCCGGTCGACCAGATCTCAGGCCGAGCCCCTGCGGTTTTGACGAACGGATTGTCCTGCGGCACGGAGCCGTCATCGTTTAGCCTTAGAGTTTTTCCCGCAAGCGTGTCCATCTTTTGCCCGAGGTTCCAATCTGTCGCATCGCCCGTCGCAATGTACAGCTTTTTATCCGGGCCAAACCGGGCACGCATACCTGCGTGATTTGGAGCACCGGGAATCTTATCGATGATTATTTTCGGGTCGGCAAATTTACCGTCTTTGTAAACAAATCGAACGACCTTGATCTGCTTGCCGTCCTGATTATAGGCATAGCCAAGGTACACAAAATTGTTCTTTGCAAAATCGTAATGCAGAGATATGTCCATCAGCCCGCTCTCGCTAGACGGCTCGACATCGGGCACCGTATAAACAGGCTCAGCCCGCAGCTTGCCGCTCTCGACAATTCGCACGCGGCCCGGCCGCTCGGTCACAAGCAAATCCTTGTTCGGCAGCCAAGCAAAGCCCCACGGCACTTCGAGGCCCGTTGCGACCGTTTCGACACGAAACTGAACATCACCGCTCTCGGTAGAAATAACCCTATTTTCAGGCACGCCCGACGGTGAACACGACGAGCAAAACATCGTCAGTAAAAAAGCAAAAATAAACATCAGATTTCCTCGCATATAAACGACCATCAATATTCCGTTTATATCATATAAGACGCACGCCGCACGCTTTTGTTTCTTTGCAGACATCTCCGCCGGGGAGTAACATGAACATGAAATTATCGCCGGTAAAAATTTTGGTCATGAAGAAAATATTTAATATTTCCATATTCGTGCTGGTCCTTTTCGGGGCGTTTGAAATTGCGAGGGCGGATAAGCTCGATGAATTTATCGCCGCACAGATCAACGAGCGAAAAATACCAGGACTTTCGGTCGCCGTTATCCGCGATGGAAAGATCATCAGAGCCACCGGTTACGGGTTTGCAAATCTTGAGTTACAGGCCCCGGCGACAAAAGATTCGGTTTATGAGATAGGTTCGATATCCAAACAGTTTGCCTCCGAAGCCTTAATGCTGCTCGTCGAAGATGGCAAGCTAAACCTAGATGACCCAATTAGAAAATATTTACCCGCAAACGCTCCCGAGACTTGGCAAAATATAACTATACGAAATTTGCTCAACCACACCTCGGGGCTGAAAGACTGGACAGAGATCAAAGAATTTTCGTATCGCCGCGAGTATTCACCCGAGGAATTCATTGACCTCGTCAAGGGCTTTCCACTCGGATTTCAGCCGGGTGACAATTGGCTTTATTCCAATACGAACCTGCCGCTGATCGGCATTATTGTCGAAAGGGCTAGCGGGCGATCATTTGAGGAGTTTGTAAATACGCGGATCATCAAGCCTCTTAATTTTCCGTCGATCCGTTTCAAACATCAGGAAGATGTTGTCCCGGTTCGTGCAAACGGATATGTTTTGCGAAACGGCGAATGGAAAAACGGAGAACCTTTTCGGCCAAAGGTAATTGCCGCGAGCGGCGGCATTTTGGCAACCGCAACTGATCTCGCACGCTGGTGGGAGGCCGTTTTACAGGGCCGCGTGGTAAAACAAGCAAGCCTCGACCAGATGTTAAAACCTACAAAGTTGAGCGACGGCAGATCTGTTGCTCACGGGTTTGCGTTTTTCAGTGATGTTTTTAACGGGCACAAATTGGTCCAGCATTTTGGCTCGACCGTCGGCGGGTTTGGCAGCATCGTGCGGTATTATCCAAGAGAAAAAGTGACAGTCGCGGTCATTGGCAATCTCGAAGATGGCGGGTTTGGCGCCGAATACATATCAAAACGTGTCGCCGATCATTATATTCCGGGTGCTTTTGCCGATGGCATGAAACAGATACCTGACGCGGCTCCCAACCAGACTCAACAGGCACTGCAGGTCCTGCGTGAAATCGCTGATCGTAAAACTCATTCGGAAATGTCAGCAAACTTTGCCGCAAAGGTCAGCGATGCATTTCGCAAACAGCTTAGCGAAAATCTAAAACAAATGAGATCGTTCGTATATCTCGGCAGCGAAAAGATCACCCCCGACCATTTTATGCTCGACGCAACGGCGACCGAATTTGTCCGCTACCGGATGACGCTTGCGGGTAAGAGTGTTTATTACTATTTCCGCATGAATAAAGAGGGCAAGATCGGCTGGATCGTGTTTGAGGAATAGGAGCGCGGTCTAGGCAAAATCAATGCAGTTCGTTAGAATTTGAGAAAGCACGTTTTCAGGGGAGCAAGCCAGCTGAGAGTTGTTCGTTTAGTCGAGCATTACCCTAAAAACCTGACGCGGGATAATGCCGCCGGAGGAAGAAAAACAATGAGTGAAACACAAGAAAAAACCAGCGAACAAGTAAAGTTGCCCGCTTCGCGTAAGACCTACGTTGAGACCAACGGCAATACCCTTAACCAAAACAAACACAATTTACGAGTTCCTTTTCGTGAGATAGCACTTTCGCCGTCAAAGGATTTTGATGGCAATTTAGAGGAGAATGCGCCGGTTCGCGTTTACGACACGAGCGGCGTCTGGACCGATCCGGCGGCGAAATGTGATGTTCGCGAAGGCCTACCTGCTCTGCGACGCGACTGGATCGTCGCTCGCGGTGACGTTGAGGAATATGAGGGCCGCGAGATCTTGCCGCAGGACAACGGCTACTTGACCAAAGGCGCCGAAGAGATCGCAAAGGCCAACGAACGCGGCACGCTTGAGGAGTTTCCGGGCCTAAAACGCGCTCCACTGAGAGCAAAAAGCGGAGCTTGCGTGACGCAGATGCATTACGCCCGCAAAGGCATCATCACGCCCGAGATGGAGTATGTCGCGATCCGCGAAAATCTCGGACGACAAGCCGCGTTTGACCATCTGACAATGTCGGAGCGCAGCGACCGTTCATCGCTAAACCACCAGCATAAAGGCGATTCGTTTGGTGCAGCCATTCCCGAATTTGTAACCCCGGAGTTCGTCCGTGACGAGGTGGCTCGAGGCCGGGCGATCATCCCGAATAACATCAATCACCCTGAATCCGAGCCGATGGCTATCGGGCGCAACTTCCTCGTCAAGATCAACGCCAATATCGGCAATTCGGCGATCGCGTCGTCGATCGAGGAAGAGGTCGAAAAAATGCGTTGGTCCACCCTGTGGGGAGCCGACACTGTGATGGATCTCTCGACGGGTAAGAATATCCACGCGACCCGCGAATGGATCCTGCGGAATTCGCCGGTTCCGATCGGGACCGTGCCGATCTATCAGGCCCTCGAAAAAGTTAACGGCAAGGCCGAAGATCTGACTTGGGAAATTTATCGCGACACGCTGATCGAACAGGCCGAGCAGGGCGTCGATTATTTTACGATCCACGCCGGTGTTCGTCTGCCTTATATTCCGATGACTGCAAAACGCACGACCGGGATAGTTAGCCGCGGCGGTTCGATCATGGCGAAATGGTGTCTGGCTCATCACGAGGAAAGCTTCTTATATACAAGGTTTAGAGAGATCTGCGAGATCATGCGGACGTATGATGTGGCGTTCTCGCTTGGAGATGGATTGCGTCCGGGCAGCATTGCCGATGCGAATGACGAGGCACAATTTGCTGAGCTCGACACTCTCGGCGAGCTGACCAACATCGCCTGGGAGATGGATTGTCAGACGATGATCGAGGGCCCCGGCCACGTACCGATGCACCTGATCAAAGAGAACATGGACAAGCAGCTCGAGATCTGCGGCGAGGCTCCGTTTTATACGCTCGGGCCGCTTACGACCGACATTGCTCCCGGGTACGATCACATCACGAGCGGCATCGGTGCGGCGATGATCGGCTGGTTTGGAACGGCTATGCTTTGCTACGTAACGCCAAAAGAACATCTTGGATTGCCTAACAAACAGGACGTTAAAGAAGGCGTCATCACTTACAAACTCGCCGCGCACGCCGCCGATCTTGCAAAAGGCCATCCCGGAGCACAGTATCGCGATAACGCGTTGTCTAAAGCGCGTTTCGAATTCCGTTGGGAGGACCAGTTCAACCTCGGCCTCGACCCCGAGAAAGCAAAAGATTTTCACGATGAAACCTTGCCTGCCGAGGGAGCCAAACTCGCGCATTTCTGCTCAATGTGCGGCCCGCATTTCTGCTCAATGAAGATCACTCAGGACGTCCGCGATTACGCCAACGCCCAAAACATTGAGGCCGAAAAGGCTCTCGCCGTCGGGATGTCGGCAAAGGCCAAAGAATTTGTCGCGACCGGCAGCGAGATCTACCACGGCCCTGACGGAGCCAGCGGCGGACACGACCACTAGATATGGGCAGTTTATTTCGATTTGATCTGCGGCGGTACGCCGAAACATATGATCTGCCCGTACTATTTGAGACCGGAACGTTTCGTGGAAATGGCGTGAGGATCGCGGTCGATGCGGGGTTTGAACAGATATTTTCCGTGGAGATAGTCGACGAATATTACAGAGCAAACGTCGAGGGATTTAGTGATCAGCACAACGTCACGATCATTAAGGGCGAGAGTGCCGCCGTTCTCGGCAAGACCGTCAGTGAGATCAAGGGCAATATTTTATTTTGGCTCGATGCTCATTTTCCCGGAGCCGATGGTGGCCTGTGCAGCTATAACAGCTGCGAGGACGAGGCGGTCAGATGTCCGCTAGAGCATGAGTTAGAGACGATCAAGGCTTGCCGCCCGGATAGGAACGACGTTTTTATTATTGACGACCTGAGCATTTATGAGGCGGGTGATTTTGGCAATGGCCCGCTGCCTTCGCATATAAATAAACCGGCAAACAGCAGCCTCGATTTCATAGACCGCCTTTATTCTGACACGCATCACATCATCAGGCTATACGATGACGAAGGCTATGTTCTGCTGCTGCCAAACGAGTTGCCGCCAAAGCTTTATTTGATTCGAACTTTGTCGGAGATCTATGCAAAAGCAGGGGTTCCGATCGACGAAGCTTTCACGGCTGCTTTTGGAACGGGTTTCCCAAACCACTAGAGACACAGTTGCGGTTGGCCGAAAGGGTTTTATTT
>JBEBGA010000415.1:0-2481 GCA_040081695.1 Pyrinomonadaceae bacterium | reverse complement strand
GTAAGTATGTAGGGCGGGAAGACTGGGCGGGTTGCGGTCACGTATGAAGATCCGGACGCCTGCCCGGACGCACCGTTTTCGGGCACAAGCTCGAAGGGAATGTTCAGCCCTGAGCCACTGACCACAACCACCCTGTTTTCCGGTTTCCACGTACGTGGCCCACCACCGCGCACGTAGCGTCCGGCGGCAACGTCTATCCAGGGCAATTGGTAATGTTGACGCAGCTTCGGAGCATCCCACCGCCACGCAAGGCCGTCACCCATGCCCGGATAAACGGCGAGGCTGACGTTACTCGGCACCTTCATTTCAAACAAGCATGAGTAATAGTCGGGCTTGCTCGGTTCCGGTTTGTCTTCGAGTGCGATGTCGTATTGGATCGGTTTCGAAGTCTGAAAAGGCGATCTCGTTACGACGACAAAGAACTGTGCACAGATATTGTCCAAAGGCTCCTGCGAACCAGGGGATTTCGCCATCACGCCCATTGATTTTGGCCAGCGAATGCGTCCCGTCAGAGTCCTCAACGGCCCCTCGACCTCCGGTGGGGCGGGCTGAGCATTTGTGCTCGCAACGTCACCTGCAAATAGCAGAAAGCCTGCAAAAATTGCCAACAGAATTTTCTTTTTAGCGTTTTTCATTTCGATCTCCTTAATAGTTACTGCCCGTTCGCCAGCTATTTCGTTTCCAGTTTTCCCATGCGCACAACTTCAAAATCAGAACCTTTGAGCGACCGCAAGGTGCGTAGGTCGTCGTCGTTCCACCGCGGGTCCGGGGCGCCGCTCAGATACCAGTCGCTGCCGTTGTCGGCCAAAAACATCCCGTACTTTTTCAAAGCCCGCAAAATGACCTGCATAGCCGGGGAAAACTTTGCGATGTCGAAAGATGCTTTCAATCGGACACGCATTCCCATCGGCGGCAGATTGGGGTTCGGATCGTTGCTGGCAAAATGGCGTGCGGGATATACATATGCCTTCCTCGTACGCTCGGCCGTAAATCGCAGAGCGTGAGCGATCGCTTTCAACTCATACACCTCGTCGTAACGAACCAGTCCAGGAAAAACGGGAAGCCCGGCGGCGTCAGCAGATGTCCATCCTGCGGGCCGTAGATCGTTGGATCCTAAGTCAAAAACTGCACCGCCAACTGCTTTCCATCCCCCTTTCACCGGATAAGCCGAAAAGAGTTCGTAGAGTTTCCAGTTATCACGATCGATCACGATCACGTGACGGTCACCGTCGCCATTTGGCCCGCCCTCGATCGGGGCATTCAACGGGATTGGGTATGGGCCGGGGTCGCTCTCATCGGTATATTCAAAAACGATCGGAACCCTTTTCTGTGTGCCGGAAACGACGAAGTAAGGTATGCCGTTAGGCACGCCTTCCCACGAAGTTCCAAAATCAGGATGCAGCGTTTTGCTAAGCCCGAGGCTTGCGATCAGTTTTGCGGAATTCGGATCGACGGGTGCCGCCGATATATCTTGATTCCATGGATTATCATCCGGTAAAACGCGTTTACCACGCAGGCTTGCACCAAGTCCGAGTTCCGGCACCTGAGCATCAGCCGCGACCACCAGCAATATGCTGGCCCCGACAAAGAAAAACGCTAATAATTTGATCGTTTTGAACATGATCTTTTCTTAATTGCCGACGACGTTGACCGTTGCCAATGTCTGGCCCGCGTCCGTTAGGATGAATGTGTAGTATTTGCCCCTTTCGACCGGCATCTGCTTTGAGCCTTTACCCTGTTCAACAAGGAATGTTTCGTCGCCGTTGTTCACCTTGTACCAAACCTCCGCGTACGGATGATCCGGCCCGGCGTCCCACGTCAGGACCACAAATCCCATCGAGGCGTACACCTGCTGATAGATCACCGGACCGGCCAGGATGCCTGGGACCTTCATCGTCGCCGGCTTTGAGTTCGATGATCCGGACACCGGGGCCGAACCTCCGGGTGTTGGCGGCGGATCGAATTTCTTTGGCCCATCATATAAAGGCGGTTTTTTTGTGGAGGGTTTTAAGATGTCCGTACCGGACGACTTCAACACCTGCCGCACGCACTTGAGCGGGTTTCGGGTTTTCCACATATGCCTGATGTTGAAGGTTTTCTTCTCATACCCGAGCCCCTCCAGCCGGTTGGAGTTCGTGAAGTGGCCATCGTAGATCCCGACAGAGCCGTCGATCCAGAGTATCCGGAAGTTTACCTTGTCCTCCTCGATCGTTCCGTAGACGTTGACCGCAGGATATCCCGAATTAGTGGAAACGCGAGCCTTGCCCGTTAGGACCTTGTCGTTTTGCTCCATCGTGACCAGGATCAGGTACTTAACTCCTTTCTGCTCGATCTCCCATACCCCGTTCACGTCCCACTGAGCGCACTCTGCCCGGACGGAGACCGGCAGCAATGCGAAAGCCGCAGCCAACACGACCCCGCAAAAAAGCGGCGAACGCTGAAAAAGAAAATGTGTGATCTTTGCTATATGTAACATTCAAA
>JBEBGA010000414.1:0-2485 GCA_040081695.1 Pyrinomonadaceae bacterium | reverse complement strand
ATATTACGCCTAAAAAACTGCTCATGATCGATGACGTGACTCTAAAGGCTATCGGTTTCAGCCGCCAAAAGACCGTGTACGCTAGGCACCTCGCCGAAGCCCTGATCGAAAAACGCATCGACCTCGATCACATCCACGCTCTGCCCGATACCGAGGTCAAAGCCACGCTTATACAGCTAAAAGGCATCGGCGAATGGACGTGCGACGTTTACCTGCTGATGGCCATGCTCCGCCCCGACGTGATGCCAAGAGGCGACATCGCCCTCCACGCCGCGTATCAAAAACTAACAAACGCCGACAAACGGCCCGGCTCGGACGAGTTCATCGCTGTAGCAGAAAAGTGGAAACCCTTCCGCTCAGTCGCGGCGAGATTGTTATGGCATTTTTATTTGAGTGAAAGAGCGGAGCGAAAGTGAACCACATAGAAACATAGGACACATAAGGCAAGAGCATGTTAATAGGAGATTTGCTCTATATGTTCTATGTTTCTATGTGGTAAATGTATCCCTAATGAAGATCCTCGACGTAGGCTGTGGAACGAATAAGACCGAGGGGGCTGTCGGCCTCGATAATAATCCGCGCACCGGTGCGGATGTTATTCATGATCTGGGCGAATTGCCGTATCCTTTTGCCGACAACGACTTCGACGTCGTCGTGTCGAACCACGTTGTCGAGCACGTGCCCGATGTGATGGCGTTTATCAGCGAATTGTACCGCGTCACACGCCCCGGCGGCCGCATCAAGCTGCTCACGCCGCACTATACCAATCCCGACTGGGCAAACGACCCGACGCATCGAAATCACATCAATTCCTACACTTTTAACACATTCATCGCGGGCCGCGAGGTTTTTGATTTCTATACCGAGGTCCAGCTAAAGCCAATAAAATGCTATGTTTCGCTAGCCGGACTGTGGAAGGCCATCGGCATTGAGTTTCTAGTAAACCTGGACACAAAATGGCCGTCGATGCGTTGGACGAGGAAATTCTGGGAGCAATATCTGAGCTATATCTTTCGCGGAAAGGAGCTGAGGTTTGAGTTCGAAGTGGTCAAGCAGAAATCGGCCACCGATGACACGGATCGAACAGATAAGAAAGGAAATTCTTGATCCGTTTCATCCGTGCGATCGGTGGCCAATTCTTAGCAACACGATCGAACAAAACAGCATCTATCATCGTTAGGACATCTGTTCTATAATTTCATTTGAGGTAAATTGATGAAAACCAGATTCTTTGCCGTCGCCGCCATTGGCGTTTTATTGCTGAATGTCGCAGTCTTTACCAAGCCTGACACGCGTTCGAGTGCTGTTAAGAAGGCTCGGGCGGCCAAGCTTGTCGCGATGCTGCCTGCGTCGGACGGCGTTGTTTCGTTTGACTCGAAACGCTTCCTAACCGATGCCTTGCCAAAGATAATGTCGGGCAATCAGCCGATGCTCGGCGAAGTCATGGCAAAGCTGAACGAGATGGAAACGCGTACCGGCATCGACCTGCGTAAATTCGAACAGGTTGCCGTTGGTGTTGCTTTTAAGAAGGTCTCGGCAAAGGAAATGGACTACGAACCGGTCGCCATCGCCAGCGGAGATGTCAACGCCGGTGCCTTGGTCGCAATGGCCAGGCTTGCCTCGAATGGCACATATCGCACCGAAAAGATCGGCGAACGCACGGTTTACATCTTCACCGTCAAAGACGTTTTCCAGAAAACATCTGCCAAAACCACGAATTCGACCGTCGCAGATATGTTTGACAAGGCCCTCAAAGGCATGACGAAGGACATCGCCGTTACCGCCTTTGACAGCCGTACGCTTGTCATGGGTTCACTCGCACGTGTGACCGAGACGATCGAGGGCCGAACGAAGGTTGCTGCAGAATTGAGCGGCCTTCTGTCACAGCGAGATTCGTCCGTGCTGACCTTTGCCGCCAAGCCTCCCGGATCGCTTCGCCAGATGATACCGCTCGATAACGACGAGCTAGGCAACAGCATCGACGCCATCCAAACGCTCTCAGGTTCGATGGATGTGACAGTCGCAGGTGCTGCTGTCTCGATGCTCGCCCGAACAAAAACCACCGAACAAGCCGCCGGTATAAAGGACCTCCTCGACGTAGGCCAGATGCTCGGCAAATCGGTATTCGGCAACTCAAAGCGCCCCGATCAGCAAATGTACGCCCGCCTAATCAAGGCCGCCAAATTCGACGCCAAAGGCACCGACGTCACCCTCGACGTAATGGTCCCGCAGGCCGATATTGATATGTTGATGAAGAAGGTGAAGTAGCGTTTCGAAGTAGTTCTGAAAGTAAGTAAGGAGCGGAAGAAAAAATTTCGCTCCTTTTCTATTTCAAGGATTTTCCTCACCCGGCTCTGCCGCCTGCCCGAAGGGCAAATACCCGTTCTTGAACAACGGGGCTACGCTCGCCTTCAGCGAGAGGCCTGATAAATCAGGCTGAACCGTCTTAAGTTGGCGCAAAAATCTCTTGACTTTTATGCAATGT
>JBEBGA010000091.1:0-9600 GCA_040081695.1 Pyrinomonadaceae bacterium | reverse complement strand
CCCTGCTACTGCGGATCAGGTAAGAAGTTTAAGAAGTGTCACGGAGCGGGAGCTTAGTCAGTACCGTCCGCGTGAGCGGATGGGTCCTATGCAAAAAGGCGGCTCCGGCCGCCTTTTTGTTTGTCGATAGAAAGTGATATTTCTCCGGTTGACTGCATCTCAAAATGTTATCTTGTTAACCAACATATGCAGATAAGCGCAAAAATTTGTTCGGGTTTAGCTCTGGTATTCACCCTCGTATTATCCGTATACGCGCAACCACATAATTCTGAAAAACTCTTACCGTTTACAGAACATAAAAAATGGGGATTCATCAATACAAATGGTGACGTAGTAATAAAGCCACAATTTGACTACGTTCGAGATTTTTCAGACGGACTTTCTGCGGTCAGAATAGATAGAAAGTGGGGATATATTGACGCGACTGGAAAGTGGATCGTTGAACCGAAATATGAATTAGCTCAGCAATTTGCTGAGGGACGAGCGCAGGTAAGAACTGGTGGAATGTGGTCTTCTGAACCAGTTTATTTAATCGGTGGTGAGACTTTTTACATAGATAAATCAGGATCAGTAATCTTTAAGCTGCTTCGATCACCGCTCGGCACTAGTTACGATGACTATACTTTTTCGGAAGGATTGCTATCAGTTCAACTTGATCATGGATATGGGTATTTAGATACAAGTGGCAAGACGTCTATCGAAGGACGGTTTGATTATGCGGGTGACTTTTCGGAAGGTGTTGCAGGAGTTTGGGTAGGGAACAATATCGGATATGTTGACCAACAAGGAAAATTCGTTATACCGCCAGAATATCCAATCGCGGGCTGGGGTCATCCAAACCCTTGTACCGAGGGCATTATTGCAATACCGATGGGTGGCATGATGGGATATCTGGACAAAAGTGGAAAAATTGCCATTAGTCGTCGTTTCTATCATGCAGACATTTTTTCCGAAGGCCTGTCAGCAGTTCAGCCAACCGAAAAAAAATATATCCATGGATATATAGACAAATCAGGTCGTATGGTCATAGAACCTAAATTTGATGTTGCGCGTCGTTTTAGTGAAGGTCTTGCTGCAGTACGTGTAAATGACAAATGGGGCTACATAGACAAAAATGGTAAGTGGGCGATTAAGCCCCGATTTACTGAAGCAAAGGGATTTTCGGGCGGTGTTGCTTATATTCGAACCATCACACAATGGGGTTATATAACTAAGTCAGGAGTTTATATCTGGCTCTCACAGAAGTAAGCCGCTTCCTTGAATATAAACTCGCACGTTCCCTCAGCGTTTTTCTTTTGTCGAAGGAAAGATGTTAGACCTCAAAAAAACAAAATCCTTCCGTATTTTCACATACACACAGCTTACTTTTAGATTATAACAGCATATTTGTGCATAGACTCATACACTGTTTACACTAACACATCCGCATATTACATAGACGTGTCCTCTGCTTACGCACGCTTATTCGCACTTTACATAGACACACTGTAGTTTTACTCTATTGCTAGATAATTTTACATAGACTGAGGTGTATTATGCTTATCTTTAACATTCAACGTGTTTTTGCTCTTCGCGGGATCAGTAATCCTTACGGACAGCTTGTTAAGCTTGGCATTTCGCGTCCAACTGCTTGGAACTTGCTTGATAATAACGTCAACAGCATCCAGGGAAAGCATTTGGAAAAGATATGTGAGTATCTAAAATGCGAACCTAACGACCTGTACGAGTGGAAACCGAACCGCGACACGGTGGATGCAGAGAACCATCCGCTAAAAGGGCTTCGCCGCGATAACAAAGCCTCGAACTACAACGAATTGATCCGAAACATACCTCTCAATAAGATCGACCAGATCGAAACACTGCTCGCAGGGCTACAAACTGACGACTGACCGCTCGTTATCTTTTTCAAAGTTTTTCCTGCAAGACATCCATCCTTTCTCCGTTCCTCCGATTGGAATGAAAATATCCGATATTTACGGCGGTGGAAACGCTGCCGACGGAGGAAAAATTATGAAAAGGTCATTTATAGCCGGCGCCGTTGTATTGGCAGCCGGAGTTTTTGCGTTCTCGTATTCAGGGGTCAGGCCAAGCGGATGGTTTGCTGAATTACCATCTGTCGCGTCTTCGAAACCGCGAAAGACCATGCAGCCTTTTAAATCAGAGACTGAGTTAAAGGAGCATTTTAAGAAGTTTCAGGAATCCCGCCGCCGTGCGGGACAGGACTCAGGCGACGATGCAGACAAATCAACCACCGCTAATAGTTCGGTAATGACAGACGCGGCTCCATCACCGTCTGCCGGGGCAAAGCCCATGTCGTCTACGAAAGACGGCAAAGAAGAATCGATCACAAACACTCAAATGGCCGGCGTTGATGAGGGCGGCATTGTTAAGGTCCACGGCGATCACCTCGTGATACTGCGTCGCGGGCGTTTGTTTACGGTCAAGGTCGGCGGCAATGCTCTGGAACCGGAATCTTCGGTCAACGCCTATCCGCCAGGGATCAATCCGAGCAACGATTGGTACGACGAGATGCTTGTTTCCGGCGACACGGTGGTCGTGATCGGTTACAGCTACGGACGCGGCGGGACCGAGATCAACCTTTTCGACATCAACCGTAGCGGCGATCTCACATACCGCTCGACATATCATCTACGGTCAAACGATTATTATTCGTCACGCAACTATGCCAGCCGTCTGATCGGCAACAAGCTCGTTTTTTATACGCCGCAATATCTCGGCTATTACAGCGATGGAAACTCACAATTCCCTGCCGTCAGAAAATGGCATAAACGTGCGAAGGCCAGCGAATTTGAGCCCGTCGTGTCGCCGACCGAGATCTTTCGTGCGGAACGACCGGTTGACTCAACATCAGTCTCGGCACTCCACACAATAACCGTCTGCGACCTTTCGTCAAAGACAATGGCGTGCAAAGGCACGGCGGTCTTAGGCGCGGCGGGACGTGTATTTTATGTGTCGCAAAAATCAGTCTATGTCTGGACGACCGATCACAACTATGGCGGCGGCACTCCAAAGTCGAACTCGCTGCTTTACAAGATGCCGCTCGACGGCTCGGCACCGAGTGCTCTCGGCGTTACCGGCAGCCCGATCGACCAGTTCTCGTTCCTCGAAAGCGAGGGTGAGCAGCTCAACGTCCTTGTCCGCAGCGACGGCCGCGGCGACCAGATGTGGGACGGCGAAAAGTCCGAAGGCGACATCGCGATGTTAAAAGCATCGGCGGAAAGTTTTTCGGACGGCAGCGAATCGGCTGTAAAGGCCAGCTATCGCGACCTGCCAAACGTCGATAACTACACGTTTCAAAACCGTTTTGTCGGCGACTATATGCTCTACGGCACGGGCAGCGGCTGGGGCAAACAGGAAACCCGCGACGGTGCAAATCTTTTTGCCGCCAACTGGAAAACCGGCAGCGTGACCAATCTTCATCTGGATCACAACGTTGACCGCATCGAACCGCTCGGCGACGCAGCCGTTGTCGTCGGCACTAACGGGTCGGATCTTTATTTCTCGCCCGTCGGCCTCGATGACGGAGCGAAGCTGTGGCCGAGCTTCGTTCGCAAGAACGCATCGCAAGGCGAGCTTCGCAGTCACGGCTTTTTCTACAAGCCTGACGGCGACGACAGCGGTCTGCTCGGTCTGCCGATCGCCCGCGAAGGCCGCAGCGGCTACCGTCACCTGACCGAAGACTCGGCGGCGATCATCTTCCTAAAGAACAACCGCCTCAATTTTAGCCAGATCGGCGAACTCGAAGCCCGCCCGGCCGACACCAACGATGGCTGCCGTGCGTCGTGTGTCGATTGGTACGGCAACGCCCGTCCGATCTTTCTGCGAGGACGTATCTTTGCCCTGATGGGTTATGAGTTGGTCGAAGGAAGACTAAGCAAAGACCGGCTTCGGGAGGTCAGGCGGGTCAATTATACGCCGCAAGGCTGGTGGCCCAACGACGACCGTTCCGACGAGGAAGAGGAATAAGGAAAAAGGCGGCCTCAAGCCGCCTTTTTTATTTGATACGTTTCAAACTTCCCTGTCCGCTGATCTGCCTGTTGCCCGCAACGCGTTCCATTTGGGCCATTGCACGGAGCAGATTCTCGCCAAGCACCTTTTTGATGTCGGTCTCAGAGTATCCACGGCGGAGCATTTCGTACGTGACAAGGACGAGGTCTTCGGCTCCGTTCATACCTGCGGGTAGCATCGGAACACCGTCAAAGTCAGAGCCTAGGCCGACGTGGTCTATACCGGCGATGTTTTTGATGTAGTCGATATGATCGACGATACGGGCGTAGGTCGGCATATAGATCGGGTTGGCGTCCTCGAGCTTTCGGACGGCGTCGTCAAACGCTCTGCGATCGTTCTTATATTGCTCAGCGAGTGCATCAACCTGAGGCTTGAGCCGTGCCGAGCGTTCGTTTTCCTCTTTGTTGGTGCGGGCGTCGAGGAATGACGGGTAGAAATTGACCATGATAACGCCGCCGTTTTTGGCGACCCGTTTGAGAACGTCGTCGGGGACGTTGCGAGTGTGGTCATTGACTCCGCGAGCACCCGAGTGCGATGCGATCACCGGAGCAGTCGATACGTCGAGAGCGTCGTTCATTGTCTTGACCGAGATATGCGAGATGTCGATGAACATCCCCAGCCGGTTCATTTCCCGAACGACCTCTTTGCCAAAATCCGTCAGGCCGCCGTGCTTTTCGTCACGGTGAGCATCGCCCCAGTTCGTCGCGACGTTATGCGTCAGCGTCATGTAACGAACGCCGAGGCGATACATTACCCGAAGTGCGGCAAGTGAATCTTCCATCACATAACCGCCCTCGATGCCCATCAGGATACAGATCTTGTTCTTTTTCTTTGCCTTGCGGATCTCATCCGCTGTTGTACAGGACACAAGGTCATTTGGGTTTCGTTCGACCTCGCGATAGGTCGCGTCGATCATATCGACCGCACGATGCATAGCCCCGCCAGTTTTCATTGTGCTGCCAGATACGTAGATAGCAAAAAACTCGCCCGTAATGCCGCCCGCTTTGAGCCGCGATACATCAGTATGAAAAGGGTCACCGCCAAGGTGAAACTTCCCCGTCGTGCTGTTCCTCAGGTCAGTGTCTTCGTCAACGAGCGGCGAAGTGATGTCGTTATGTCCGTCGATAACGATCGCTTTTTTGTGGATCTTGACGGCCTTTGCCCAAATGGCGGGGTCGGCCCCGACTGGCATCGTCTGAGAAAAGGCAGTGACGGAAAACGTAAGCAGCAGGCAAATTGCGGATATCTTTTTCATAATGTTAGTCGTGAAGAACGAGCTTAGTTTAACGCTTTCGCACGCTGATAAACAATTCGTCAGACCTCGAAAAAAATGTGGTCAGAACCCCGCTATAAATGCTATTATGGAAATGCGTTAAACCTGATTTAACGCTTTTTCTTAGCAGTCCCGTCCACACGACTCAAAAATACTTTCGCTCCAAACCCTTTATTTAGAGCATTTTACCGTAGCCTGATCAGACAGCAAACATTGCGGAAAGATCACCGCAATTGCCTGTCATAGATCGCCCGAAATGGCAAAAAAAACGTCCAATTCAAAAACAGATCCGGCAAATTCGCCGGCCGTGGATAGCACATTTCGCAGTTTCATCGAGAACCTGCCGGTGATGTTCTACGCCGTCGAGCCGGTCCAGCCACACTTGCCGATCTACATAAGCCCGACGTTTGAGCGATTCGGTTATCCGCTGGATGATTGGAAAACGGACAGCAATATTTGGGACCGGGTCATTCACCCCGACGACCGCGAGCATGTGCTGGGGTCGACGCGCTCTGCAATGCGTAAGGGCGAGAGCATCGACTTTGAATATCGGGTTATTTGCAAGAACGGCGACATTATCTGGGTCCGCGACCGGAGCTGTTTTGTTAAGGGCAAGGACGGCGAGCTCATATGTTGGCAAGGCGTAATACTCGATGTCACCGAGCGAAAGATGGCTAGCGACGCGCTAAAGCTCAGCGACGCCCGTTACAGACAACTCTTTGAAAACGCTAACGACATCATTTACGTCCACGACCTCGATGGCAATTACATGTCGATCAATCACGCGACCGAGCGCATCTTTGGTTACACCCAAGAAGAGGCGTTGTCGCTAAACATGAAGCAGATCATCGCCCCCGAGCACATGAAGCTCGTCAAACAAAATCTACTCAAAAAGATCAAGGGCGACGCGGGCCAAACAGTTTATGAGGTCGATTGTATCCGAAAAGACGGCAGCCGCGTCACGCTGGAGGTCAACAGCAGCACGATCATGAAAGACGGCGAGGCCGTCGCCGTTCAGGGCATCGCCCGCGATATCACCGCCCGCAAACTGGCCGAAGAGTTGAGTCGCAAGAACGAAGAGCGTTACAAGGACCTGTTCGAAAACGCCAACGACCTTATCTATACGCACGATCTGAACGGTAATTTTACCTCGCTTAACCGTGCCGGCGAGATCATCACCGGCTACAGCCGCGAAGAAGCCTTGCAGATGAACATCGCGAAAGTCGTCGCCCCCGAATACCTCGAAGGTGCTCGGACAATGACTGCCCGCAAGATCGAGGACGAGAGGCCCACAACTTACGAACTAGAGATCATCGCAAAAGATGGTAGACGCGTCCCGCTCGACCTGAGCACCCGGCTGATCGTCAATGACGGGATGCCTGTAGGCGTCCAGGGGATCGCCCGTGACATCAGCGAACGTCGCCGAGTCGAAAATTCGCTCCGTGAAACACTCTCGCTTTTCACCACCACATTCGAATCGACCGCTGATGGCATCGTCGTCATGAGCCTCGACAGACAGATCGTCACATGTAACAAGAAATTCATGGAAATGTGGCAGGTCGATCCGGAAATTATCGAGAATAAGGACGGGGCAGCGCTTGTTAGACACGTCGCCGGCAAATTGGCGAACCGGGATGAATTTCTGCAGCGGCTAAAAGATACCTACGATACCCCCAACGAGACGGTCTCGGAGATACTCGAGCTTGCCGACGGCCGTCTGATCGAGCGTTATTCGCAACCACAGTATCTCGAAGGCAATGCGATCGGCCGCGTCGCCAGTTTTCGCGACATCACCGAGCGCAGCCGTGCCGAAGAAAAGCTCCGCTATTACGCTCTCCACGACACGTTGACAGACCTGCCAAACCGCGTTTCGTTCATGAACCACCTCAAGCAGGCCGTCGAGCGTGCCGAGGGTAATGATTACGCAAAATTTGCCGTCCTTTTTCTTGATCTCGACCGCTTTAAGGTGATCAACGATAGTCTCGGCCATGCGGTCGGCGACAAGCTCCTCGTAGCAATCGCTGCAAAGCTCACGGCTTGTGTTCGTCCCGGCGATATTGTCGCCAGGCTCGGCGGCGACGAATTTACCATCCTGCTCAACCGCAGCGGTGACGCAAATGAGGTCGCCCACGTGGCCGAACGCCTGCAAACAGCGATCTCCGAGCCCTTTAAGATCGACAATTACGAGGTCTTTACGACCGCGAGTATCGGCATCGTCGTCTCAAGCAATGTCGAACGCCGTGCCGAAGATTTCCTCCGCGACGCCGACGCCGCGATGTATCGTGCAAAAGAATCCGGCAAGGCCCGCTATGAGATATTTGACCGCGAGATGCACGTCCGCAACATGAACCTGCTCCAGGTCGAGACCGATCTGCGTCACGCCGTCGAACGCAATGAGTTTGAGGTGCATTACCAGCCGATCGTCGATCTGATGACGGGCCGCGTGCAGGAATTCGAAGCTCTCATCCGTTGGCGTCACCCGAAACACGGGCTGATCGCACCAAACGAATTCGTCGCAGTCGCCGAAGAAACCGGGCTGATCGTGCGCATCGGCAAATGGATACTCGAAGAATCGTGCCGCCAGACGGCCGAGTGGCAGCCGCGTTATACGTTCCCGCTCTCGATCAGCGTCAATCTCTCGGCCAAACAGCTCATGCACCCGACGCTCACCGGCCAGGTCAAAGACATCCTCGCCCGCACCGGTCTCGACGCCAAACAACTAAAACTTGAAGTAACCGAGAGCACCGTTATGGAACACAGCGAACGCTCGCTCAAGGTGCTACAAGAGCTGGACGAACTCGGCATCGCACTATCGACCGACGATTTCGGTACCGGCTATTCGAGCCTAAGCTATCTCCAGCGGTTCCCGTTCGAGCGGATCAAGATCGACCGCTCGTTCATCAACGTCCTCGAATCTGACGAAAAGAGCGGCCTCATCGTCAAGACAATTCTTATGCTCGGCGAAAATCTCGGCATCGAGGTCGTCGCCGAAGGCGTCGAGACGCTCCGACAGCTCGAACTGCTCCGCGACCTCGGCTGCGAAGCCGGTCAGGGCTACCTCTTTTCCCGCCCGGTCACCGCCGACGAAGCCGAAAAATTCCTAAAACAAGGTGCTGACCTCTCCGGTTTCAGTAACGAGATCGACTTCGCCGACGCCGGCCCGGTTATCGAAGTATCGGACATTCAATAATTTCCCTCCCACAAAAGAAAAAAGGCTGTGAGCTTTACACTCGCAGCCTTTTCTTTGTTTGGAGTCCCGCCTTTAGGCGGCCTCTTATCGAGTCTTTACTGGCTTTACGTATTTGTCCATCCACTGGACCATTTCGTAGAGCGTGTGCTCGGTCGATTCTCTGGCCGAGTAGCCGTGGGATTCGTGGGGAAGCATAACCAATCTTGCCGTGCCGCCGTTGCCGCTGATGGCGGCGTAGAGGCGTTCGGATTGGATGGGGAACGTTCCCTGATTGTTGTCGGCTTCGCCGTGGATGAGCAGGATCGGTTCGTTGATCTTGTTCGCGTAAAAGAAGGGCGAAACTTCGGTATAGATCTTTGTTGCCTCCCAGAAATTACGTGTTTCATCCTGAAATCCGAAGGGCGTGAGCGTTCGATTGTAGGCACCGCTGCGTGCTAATCCTGCACGGAACAGATCACTGTGAGCGAGCAAATTCGCTGTCATGAACGCCCCGTAACTGTGTCCGCCGACGCCGATGCGGTCGCGGTCGACGACGCCCATTTCGACTGCCTTATCGATCGCAGCCTGTGCAGAATCGACCACTTGCTTGACGAACGTATCGTTCTTAGTCTCAGGCGGGCCAACGATCGGCATCGAAACATTGTCCATGATCGCGTAGCCGCTCATGAGCAGGAAGAGATGCGAGATGCCGCCGATCTGCGTGAAGCGATTGGTCGATCCCGACACCTGCCCGGCCAGCGAACCATCCGTAAAGCTTTCGGGATAAGCCCAAACGAGTGCCGGCAAGCGTGTTCCTTCCTTGTAATTTGGCGGCAAATACAGCGTAAACGACAGATCGACGCCGTCGGTTCGTTTGTAGCGAACGAGCTGTTTCTTTATTCCGCGAAGCTGCGGTGCAGGGTCTTTGAACTCCGTCACCTGTCTGTAAGCCATAGCCGTACAGATCTGGCCCGCGGGACAAACCTGCCGGATAAAGATGTTCGACGGTTCCAAAAGCGACTCTTTGCGGGTGAAGAAGTTCATGCCATTGTCGTCCATCATTCCGGCGAACGTCTCGTATTCTTCCGTACCCGCACGCCAGATCTCGTCAGTCTTCATCGTCTTAAGA
>JBEBGA010000413.1:0-2493 GCA_040081695.1 Pyrinomonadaceae bacterium | reverse complement strand
ATGCTGCAAGAGCGTAGCCAGACAAATTATGCTCCGGATGTAAAAAAACGCACAAGCCCCGTGATCGCGACACTGCTGTCGATGGTCTGTCCGGGGCTTGGGGCGGCTTATAACGGGCAGACGGTCAAGGCGCTGGTTTATTTCGCTGTGTTTGTCGGGCTGTTTCAGATGGCGGTATTGACTGGTGGTGCGCCGCTGTTTGTGTTGAGCTTTATCGGGATGTGGTTTTTTTCGGCACTCGATTCGTGGCGTACCGCTCAGGCGATACGTTCGGGGCTAACACCGGACGTTGCTGATGATGTGTTGGTCAAAAGATTTTCCGGCAACCCAAAGCTTTGGGGCATCGTCTTAACCGTGCTGGGAGCAGGATTTTTGTTTCAACGGCTCTTTAACGTCGGCCCGCTGATGCGGGGGCTGTTGCCGGTGATGCTCATCGGACTCGGGATTTACCTGCTCAAGGGCTATATTTTCAAGCCAAAGGCCGTCGAGGAAACGCAGTGGTCTTCGCGGCAGCCGTCGGCGAGCTTTGCTTTGACGCAGACGCATTATCAAGAGGCTGACTATAATGTCGCCGGTGATTTTGCCGACCGCACGCGTACGGGAAGCTGGAAAGATGTTTAGATTCGTATTTTGTTGTAAGGAGCCAAGGCTATGATGTATGTAAAGGCCGCGTCGGTTATAGGAGCTTTGCTGGCGGTGATCGCATTGGTGGTCACATTTCTCGAAGCACTGATAGGTTTGGTCGGGATCCTTGCATTTGCCATAAAGATAATCGTCGTTTTAGTATTTATTTTGGTCATCGGATCGGTCGGATATATGGTCTTTAAGGCTTGGCAATCGAAGCAAAACGGATATTAGACCGACAATAGTTTTTGATACACATCATAAGCCGTTCGAATAGGCAACCGCTTTGGATTTGCCTTTTGGGTCGGCTTATGGTCTTATAGAAGTTCCTTTTAATTCGTTAATTGGGATTTTACAAGGTGGTCTTCCCACGACTGCGAGAGTTTGTTTAAGTTAAGTAGACTCTTGTTCTAGGTTTCGCGTTAGTCGCTCGCGGCTATTCTTGCGTGATTCCGTGTGTCGGAGCGTTTACGTTTCGGCAAGTAATCATTGATAAGGAGCTTTAAAGCATAATGCAGAAAAACGACAAGTTTTATACTTTTCTTTTATCGCATTCATCAAGATCTAAGATTTATATCAAGAGAGTTGCAATCTCTAAGAGCCTCGTTCATTTTGGTTCGGTCGGTATTTTTCTAGTTTTGGGTTTAACTACATTAGGTATCGGTGTCTCGGGCGTCGTCCGTAACACCGCGCTTGCACAGTCCATTTCGGACGCTCCCGTCACAACTCAGATGACAGCTCAGCCCGTTCCGGTTGCCGAGCCTGTCCAACCTGCCGCCGACGCTTTTACTTTTAATAGCGGCGGCCCTGAAGAAATTGAGGGTGTCGAGGGCGAAGCTAGCGATATCGAAAACGAGATGCGTGAGATACGTGCGACGTTAGACCCGGCATTATTGCCGTCGGTCTGGCCGCACGAGGGCAAGATCAATAACGAATTTGGCTTTCGCCGCAATCCTTTTGGTGGACGATCTTATGAGTTTCACTCGGGAATGGACATCGACGGGGAACGTGGTGACCTAGTTATTGCACCTGCCGGCGGCACCGTGATCAAAGCGAGTTGGTCTGGCGGTTACGGTAATATGCTAGAGATCGACCACGGTAACGGGTTAACAACGCGCTACGGCCACCTCTCGAAGATCGAGGTCGCGGTCGGCGATCAGATCACACGCGGACAGCTTGTTGCTTATGTAGGTTCGACGGGCCGCTCGACCGGGCCGCATCTCCACTATGAGTTGCGTCTAAACGACAAATCGATCAACCCGCGTCACGTGCTGCCGCAGGAATCGCCGACCGTTCCGGTTAAATAACTGGTTTAGAATTCAATAGAAAAAGCGAGTCACTTAGGCGGCTCGCTTTTTTTGTATTCGCTGTTCTAGTGTTAGTATTGAGCCAGATCAATTACCAATTTTCGAGGGAATCAAAGCTATGAAATTACTAAAGAATAACCGTTTTCTGACGCTCGCGATGATGGTCGCGATGCTTCTTTCGAGTTCGTCGTTCGCATTTGCGAATTTTGACGAAGGGATGTTCGCACCCGGACAGATCGCGTCCCTGCCGCTTTTGAAACGCGGGTTGCGGATCAAGCCGACCGACATATACAACCCGAAAGGCGTCGGGCTGACCGATGCGATCATTCGTCTGGACAGCGGATGTACGGCCGAATTTGTCTCGGCTGATGGGCTGATACTGACCAACCACCATTGCGGATTTGACGCGCTGGTACAGGCTTCGACACCTGACAAAGACCTTGTCGAAACCGGCTTTAACGCCGGCAGCCGTGCGGGCGAGATCACAGCCAAAGATTATTCGATCACGCTGACCCAGCGTATCGAAGACGTTACCGCAAAGATCAAGGCCGGCACCGCTAAC
>JBEBGA010000412.1:0-2496 GCA_040081695.1 Pyrinomonadaceae bacterium | reverse complement strand
TGAGTTCACCAATGGTAAGGCCGATAAGAGCCTAAAAAGTCCCGCTCGGGTCAATCCTATCACCAAAGCTCTGGAAATGACGATTACCCCAGCTAGCTACCCAGGACGAGCGGGAAACTCATTGCCGGTATCTCTTAGTTATTCTTCCAAAACATGGCGAATGGAAGGAGCCAGCAGCTATCAGCGACGAAATCCGAGTACACTTCAATTTGAGCCGGTGACAATTGTAACGCCTCAATACGGCGAGAGAAGCTCCTCCGGCTGGACGAGCAGCCTCGCTCCGCCCCGCATCGAAATACTCACCACTGAGTTCTTCAATCTTTATGGGACTCCCAGTTTACCTGACACTTGGCCTAACGGTCCGCCGCCGACTTATCAGGAGTGTACGGGCGGGTTACCGGGGCAAGACTGTTTTGTGCAATCTGTGCAAACGACCTGCACGGCGGTGACTATTTACGAGAAACCATCAGGTACCACAACCTGGAACTGTACAAGGACGACAACTTACTGGTGCATGCAAGGAGGGGGGCATTCTGTGGTATGCCTGGGCGCAATCCAGCCGCCAGCGTTGGTTGACAATCGATTCATAAAACGTGTTCGGGTCTATATGCCGGGGGGTTCTTCCCATGAGTTTCGCAAGGATGACCTTCTACATTCAACGCCAGCAAACTACTCCGACTTTGTTGGCACTTTCCTTTCCGTTGACGGCACCGGAATGCGGCTTGAGTTGGGAGCGAGCGGGCAAGGTTCAACGCTCTATTTGCCCGATGGGGGCAGATATTTATTTAGTGCAAACGAGACATTGCCTGATTCCGATAGGTTTGCTAGCGAATTCATCGACGTAAACGGCAACCGTACGCAATTTACGCGCACGGTTAATAACAACAGGATTACTGGAGCGGTAACCGATTCGCTGGGACGGGTTCTAACCGATCCACTGCTTCAAAACAAGATCGTCCAGCCAGCAGCGGGCACGCAAAATGTCGTGTTACCGGGCCTCAATGGTTCGCCGCGAAACCATGATCTTGTTTGGGCAAATCTTAATCAGACCTTTGATAGTCCTGAACGACAGTTAAAATACTTGGGAACCTGCGAAAACGACAGTCAAGTGCCTATTTATCCACCAGGTCAAACTCTCTTTCAGACGACAAGTACCTTCAATACGAATGTTTGTGGTACGTTTGGCCCACCGTCACAGCCACTCTTTAACCCTGTTGTTCTGTCTCAGATCACGATGCCCAATGGCCAGAACTATCGATTTAAATACAACGAGTACGCTGAAATAACGAAGATCGAACACCCTTCCGGCGCAATAGAAAAGTTCGAATATGGCATCGTTCCGCAGTTCGGCTCGTTTACGACTCCTGATTACGCCCAAGCCAATCGGGGCGTCAAGCGCCACTGGATTTATGAAAACGGGCAGGCCGCCCCGCAGCTTTGGGACTACAGTACAGGTCACAGCGTGGCTCCCGATGGTAGCCGTAACGAGCTATCGGTCTTCTCCAGCCCCGATGCAGTTTTTGGCTTTGAAGATCCGCGCTCGGGAATGACAAAGGAAGAAAAGACTTTCGATACGAACGGTCAACTGCGTTCGCGCACTTTAACGGATTGGACAACGAAGTCGCTCCCGAGCACATTTGGGAACGTCACGCGAGATGCTCGTCCAGTTCGATCGTTTTCGATAGCGATTGATAATGGCAAGTATCTTGCGACGATGTCCGAAACAGAATACGAGACACCGGGCGAAAACGGCAGCACTGCGCCCACCGATCTTACCTACTTCGCGCACCTAAATGCTAAACGCAAAAAATCGTATCACTATCTCGAACTAACTGCGGCCGAAGCAAACGAGGCCTACGATACAGCAATCGTTAGTCTAAAGAACAAATTCTATAACACGGGACAGGTCGCTTCGATTTCCGAAACCGACTATTCGTATGATTCCACTTACAAAGATCGTGGCATACCGAGCCGACCGATCGAGACGAGGGTATTAAATCCAACGAATGTGAGCGATGTCCTGGCCAAATCCCAGAGCGTCTACGACGAGGCGGCGTATTTTGAAAACAGTTACACGACCACAAACTGGGTCGATCCGAGCTACCCTCTTCGTGGCAATGTCACGACCGCCCGAACGTGGGATAAAGATAATAATAGCTGGATAACGTCGCACTCCATGTATGACAATCTCGGAAATGTGCGAAAAGTTTGGGATACGAGCGGTGATCCTACGAGGTTTGTTGAGACGCAGTACTCGACAGAGTATAACTACGCCTACCCAACGAGGACCATTGCCCCGGCGCCTGATCCAACTGGCGTGAATGGGACGACTGAGAATTCCGAGATAACACGGAGTTACGATTTCACAACTGGAGTATTATTGTCCGTTACAGACGCGCTCGGGCAGACGGCTACGACGACGTACGACGATTTTCTACGACCTAGGTGGATTTATCCGCCCGCTGGCGGCAGTCAGTCCGAGACAATCTACAACGA
>JBEBGA010000411.1:0-2498 GCA_040081695.1 Pyrinomonadaceae bacterium | reverse complement strand
GATAAAACTAGTTGGCGGCGGCTCGGTCACCGCAAATGACGAGTACATTCGAAATTCGATCTTGAATCCGGCGTCGCAAGTTGTCGATGGCTATCAGCCGATAATGCCGACTTTTAAAGGACAAGTTACCGAAGAAGGTCTCAACGCATTGGTCGCGTATATTAAATCGCTCAGCCCGAACGCCGCGACTGCGGGCGCAAATGCGCCATCGGCGAGCAATGCAAATTCGGCTCCGGCGGCGAACAAGACTGCGATGTCGAACAGCAATAAATAGGTTTTAAGATTATGAGCGCGCAAGAAGCAACATCGAGCATATACGGCGGAACGAAGCTGAACTACATTACGAACGGCACTACGCTGAAGTCGTGGCTTTTGACCAAAGATCACAAGCGCATCGCGATCATGTATCTCGTCACGGTGTCGATGTTCTTCCTCATGGGCGGCCTTTACGCCGCGACGATCAGGCTCGAACTTCTCACGCCGGCGAGCGATATGCTCGAAACCGCGACATATAATAAGGTGTTCACGCAGCACGGCATCTTGATGATCTTCTTCTTCCTCATTCCGTCGATACCGGCGATCCTCGGCAATTTTCTTCTGCCGATCATGATCGGCGCGAAGGATCTCGCGTTGCCGCGTATCAATCTGCTGAGCCTTTATATTTACTGGCTCGGCGGCGGGCTGACGCTGTTCGCGTTGATGCAGGGCGGCATCGATACCGGTTGGACGTTTTATACGCCTTACTCGACGACGTTCTCGAATTCGTACGTGATGCTCGTCGGTCTCGGAATTTTCATCAACGGGTTTTCATCGATCCTGACCGGACTGAATTTTATCGTCACGGTTCATACGATGCGCGCGCCCGGCATGACATGGTTCCGCCTGCCGCTGTTTGTTTGGGCGCATTACGCGGTAAGTTTGGTGATGATCCTGGGCACGCCGGTCATTGCGATCACTGTCTTGCTGCTTGCTCTTGAGAGATTTGCTCACGTCGGCATTTTCGATCCGGCTATCGGTGGCGACCCTATCCTTTTCCAGCATCTGTTCTGGTTCTATTCGCATCCGGCGGTTTACATTATGATCTTGCCCGGTATGGGCGTCGTCAGTGAACTGATCTCGAATTTCTCGCGTAAGAAAATTTTCGGTTACGAATTTATTGCGTTCTCGTCGATTGCGATCGCGGTGTTTGGTTTCCTCGTTTGGGGACATCATATGTTCGTCAGCGGCCAATCGATCTACGCCGGGCTTGTGTTCTCGTTCCTGACGATGGTCGTCGCCGTGCCGTCGGCTATCAAGATGTTCAACTGGACAGCCACGATGTACAAAGGCTCGATCTCATACGACACGCCGATGCTCTACGCGATTGGTTTTATGGGACTGTTCCTCATCGGTGGATTGACAGGCTTGTTCCTCGGCTCGATCGGGTTGACCGTTCACCTGACCGATACATATTTTGTCGTCGCTCACTTTCATTACGTCATGGTCGGCGGTCAGGTGATCGCTTACTTAGGCGGCATACATTACTGGTGGCCGAAGATGACGGGGCGAATGTACTCGGAATTTTGGGGCAAGATCTCGGCGATGCTCGTCTTTGTCGGATTCAACCTGACGTTCTTCCCGCAATTCATTCTCGGTTATCAGGGAATGCCGCGTCGTTACGCATCTTACCCTGAGGAATTTCAGGTGCTCAATATTTTTTCGACGGCCGGCGCGTCGGTGCTTGGCGTCGGGCTTTTGATGCCGGCAGTTTACCTGATGCACTCGTTATTCTTCGGCAAACCTGCGGGTGATAATCCGTGGATGCATCCGGGCCTCGAATGGCGAACAAGCTCGCCGCCGCCGACGGAGAACTTTGAGAAGATACCGGTCGTCACCTGGGAAGCATACGAATTCGGCGAAGCCAGCGGTCTCGATTTGGAAGAAGCAAAGCGTCGCGAAGCGGCGACTGTTAATGCATAGTGCAGAATGCACAATGCATAATGAAAAAGAAAATGGTTATTGTGCATTGTGCATTATGCATTATGCATTGTGCGTTGAATTAAATGTCGTCACACTATTCAGACAAATTCGTTTATCACGAGCCTGGCTTGCAGCACCAGTTCGATGATATGAGCCAGCAGGAAGAGAGCGTCTCGATCGGGATGTGGATGTTCCTCGTGCAGGAGATCATGTTCTTTGGCGGACTCTTCACGGCGTATCTCGTGTTCCGCTCGAAATTCCCGATGGCGTTCGCAGCCGGTTCGAATCATCTCGATGCGTTTTGGGGCGGCCTTAACACGATCGTGCTTATCGTCAGTAGCTTAACAATGGCGCTGACTGTTTATTACTCGCAAAAGGGAAAGCGCAACATGCAGGTGATCTTGATCGTGTTGACGATGCTGTTTGGCGCGACGTTCCTCGGCGTAAAGGTCATCGAATACTCCGATAAATACGAGCACAGCCTGGTGCCCGTGAGCGGTTGGAACAAGCGCACAAAAGCGAACGAGCACAAAACAGAG
>JBEBGA010000090.1:0-9628 GCA_040081695.1 Pyrinomonadaceae bacterium | reverse complement strand
ATTTTTTCCAGAACGCGAAGATGAAGAAAAGCAGTTTGACGAGCTGCTCGGGATCGCAAACCGGACTGATTACGACCTTCGCGTCCATTCTAAAAAGCCCGAGGATGCGGAGGGCAAGCGCATTAACCCGGACACGACCGAGGACCTGTCATATTTTGACCCGCAGACGAACGAGCGGTTTTATCCGTATTGCATCGAGCCCTCGATCGGCGTGAATCGCACTCTGCTCGCGGTCATGATGGATGCCTACACCGAAAAGGTGAACGACAAAGGCGAGGTTCGGGTCATTCTCAAACTCAAGCCCGAACTTGCCCCGATCAAGGTCGCCGTTCTGCCGCTTGCGAAAAATAACGAGGGTATCGTAACGTTAGCCAAAAAGCTCAAGCACGACCTACAGCCGTCAATGCGTGCGGTTTATGACGATTCGGGCGGAATTGGTAAGCTCTACGCCCGACAGGACGAGATCGGTACGCCGTTTTGCGTGACGGTCGATCACGAATCGCTCGAAGACAACGCCGTCACCGTTCGTGACCGTGATACTTGGGAGCAGGAGCGTGTAAGCATCGATAATTTGGCAGAATATCTGAGCAGCCGATTAAAATAACGCATCATATGAAAAAGCTGATCGAGTGCGTCCCAAATTTTAGCGAAGGCCGCGATATGGCCGTGATGAAGCAGATCACCGACGAGATCGAGCGAGTCGATGGCGTTAAACTGCTCGACGTCGATCCAGGCTTTTCGACCAGTCGGACGGTCGTCACGTTTGTAGGGACACCCGACGAAGTCGTCGAAGCAGCGTTTCAAGCGGTCAAAAAAGCACAAGAAGTTATCGACATGCGGCGCCACAAAGGCGATCATCCGCGTTTTGGTGCGACCGATGTTTGTCCGCTCATTCCGATCTCGGGCGTAACGATGGAAGAGTGTGCCGAATACGCCCGCAGACTCGGGGAGCGAATAGGTAAAGAACTCGGCATCCCTGTTTATCTTTACGAAAACGCAGCGACTGAAGAAAAACGCAGAAATCTCGCTAATTGCCGCGAAGGCGAGTACGAAGGTATGAAAGATAAGATCTCGTCTGCAGACTGGAAACCGGATTTTGGCCCGGCTGAGTTTAATGAAAGTGTTGCCCGTTCGGGTGCCGTTGCCGTCGGGGCGAGAGATTTTCTGATCGCGGTCAATTTTAACCTCAATACAACTTCGACCCGTCGGGCGAACGCGATCGCATTTGACGTCCGCGAAAAAGGGCGGCAGTTGCGCGAGGGCAATCCGATCACCGGCAAGATCGTAAAAGATGAGCATGGCGAGCCCGTAATGATCCCGGGAACGCTCAAAGGAACAAAGGCGATCGGCTGGTACATAGCAGAATATGGGATTGCACAGGTTTCGATGAATATCACCAACCTGTCCGACACGCCGCTGCATATTGCATTCGAAGAGGTGAGAGAAAAGGCTCGAAACCGCGGCCTTCGCGTTACAGGTCTTGAGATAGTCGGGCTTGTTCCGAAAAAAGCGATCATCGATGCGGGTAAATACTATCTCGCTAAACAAGGGCGTTCGCTTGGAATCACCGACGCTGAGACGATCAAGATAGCGATCAAATCAATGGGGCTCGACGATCTCAAGCCGTTCGTTCCGGAAGAAAAGATCATCGAATATGTCATCGCCGCTGAGTACAAGACTGACAGCCTCGTCGATCTGACGTGTCGCGGCTTTGCTGACGAGACTGCGTCCGAATCACCCGCTCCCGGCGGAGGCTCGATCTCGGCATATCTCGGAGCACTCGGAGCAGCACTTGCAACGATGGTCGCCAATCTGTCTTCGCACAAAGCCGGATGGGACGATCGCTGGCAGGAGTTTTCTGATTGGGCGGTCAAGGGACAGCAGATCAAGGACGAACTTTTGTATCTGGTAGATGAGGACACAAATTCGTTCAATAGGGTCATGGACGCATTTGGATTGCCAAAGGGGACTGTCGAAGAGAAAGCTACCCGCACAGCCGCGATCCAAGCCGCGACAAAATACGCGACTGAGGTTCCATTTCGGACTATGCAGAGATCATTTGATGCGTTTGAAATAATCAGCGCAATGGCGTCCGACGGCAATCCAAATTCGGTTTCTGATGCCGGTGTCGGAGCCCTGTGCGCCCGTTCGGCCGTGATGGGAGCTTATCTGAACGTCAAAATAAATGCTTCGGGACTTAAGGACCGCAATTTTGCTGACGAGATGCTTACAAAAGGTGCGGAGATCGAACAACAAGCTATTAAGGCCGAGGCTGAGATAATGGCGATCGTTAATGCCAAGATCGAGCAATAACAACTAACCGGCGGTTTATAATGAGCCAGACGGGCATATTAGATTCCAAATTACTTCGTTTCGGCATATCCGTTGCGGCAGTTTTGCTTGTTACTTTAGGGCTGGCTGCGCTCGGTGAGCGGGTCAATCAGATCACGGTTTCGCTGACGCTGCTGCTGATCGTGCTCGCGTCAGCAACATTTTTTGGGCGCAATCCTGCATTGCTTGCGTCGTTTGTGGCGATGCTCGTTTTTAACTACTATTTTCTGCCGCCGGTCGGTACCTGGCACATTGCAGAGCCACAAAACTTGGTTGCGTGGGCGGCTTTCACTATTACAGCCCTTGTTGCAGGTGAGCTTTCAGCGTACGCCAGCCGCCGTGCCCGCGAAGCAGAGCGTTTGTATGCCGAGCTACAAACGGCATTCGCTGCGGCAACTCAGGCTGAGGCTTTGAAGCAGAGCGAAAAGCTAAAGTCAGCGTTGCTTGATGCGGTAACGCATGACCTGCGGACGCCGCTTACATCCATCAAGGCCTCGGTCACGACGCTGCTAGATAGCGAGGGCGGCCATCGCACGATCGAACTCAACAGCGAAGGCCGCGCCGAATTTCTCGATATTATTAACGAAGAGACCGATCGCCTGAATGATTTTATCGAGGACATGGTGCAGCTTGCACGGGTCGAGGCAGGTTCGGCCAACTCGGGCCAAACTTTATCTAATGTGGAAGAGATCATCACGCTTGCCCTTGATCGAGCAGAACCTGTGATAGCTGATCACAATCTCGTCTTGAATCTTCAAAAAGAACTGCCGCTCATCCGTGTCGAAGCGAGAGCTATCGCAGAGGTGGTTTATAACATCGTCGAGAATGCTGCAAAATATTCACCGGCCGGAACCACGATCACGATCACCGCTGCAACTCAAGGAAACTCGGTTTTAATCTCGGTAATGGACGAGGGGAAAGGTATTCCGCCTGATATGCGGGAAAAAGTACTTGAGAAATTTGTCCGGCTTGAGGGGGAGCATACGGACGGACTTGGGCTAGGCCTAGCGATCGCACATGGCATAATAGAAGCCCAAAATGGGAAGATAAAGATCGGGTCAGGAGACGGTGAATCGGGTACAAAGATCACGTTGACGCTACCGTTAGGAGAATAATGAGCGAACCGCAAAAAGTTTTGGTCGTAGATGACGAGCCGCAGATAACACGAGTTTTGCGGCACAGTCTGACCGCGCATCGCTACGATGTCAGGACCGCGGCTGACGGGTTGTCAGCTCTCGATACGTTTCGCGACTGGCACCCGGATCTGATAATTACCGATCTGCAAATGCCCGAGATGGACGGCATCGAATTGTGCCGAGAGGTGCGAAAGTCCTCGACGCTGCCGATAATTATTTTGTCCGTGCGTGGAGAAGAGAAGACCAAGGTCCAGGCTCTTGACGCCGGAGCAGACGATTACGTCACCAAGCCCTTTGGCATTGACGAACTGCTCGCCCGCGTCCGTGCCGCTTTGCGGCGGTTGCCTGATGCCGAAGGTGCAGCAGAAACCAACCTCGATGACGGTGATTTTCAGATCAACCTTTCTACACGGGAAGTTGTGGTCGGCGGCGAGTCCATTCACCTGACACCTAAAGAGTTTGACCTGCTTGTTTTTCTGTTTCGCAACCGCAGCAAGGTTGTCACTCACAGGGCAATTCTTACGGCAATCTGGGGTGGTAATTTTACCGAGCAAACAGAATATCTGCGTGTCTTTGTTGGGCAACTCCGAAAAAAGATCGAGAAAGATCCGTCGCAGCCGAAATATGTTCGCACCGAACCGTGGGTCGGTTATAGGTTTGATCCTGCGGGTTAACCGCCGACGTGGACGCTCGGCCTAAGCTCGGGATCGGGTTCGGCGACCCGCAATATCTCTCGCGTTACCGGGGCAGTGTCGCCCTCGCCAAATAAAATATAGCGGATCAGATATTTGATTGGATTGCCTTCGCTCCAGCCAAAATAGACATGCGGGGTTTTGCCAGTCTTATCTCTCAATTTTAATAGCAATGCGGCGATGGCGTTCGGAACAGCCGGAGCATTGGTCCGCAGTATTCTATAACCCGCTATATCGACTCCAGATACCTCTAATTTACCTGTGAATTCAGATGCATCACCTATCTCGATCTCATAGAACAAGATCGGATCGCTGGCCGGAATGTGGTTATCCACACGTTTTTCGTGCTCTTTAAACCTGTATTCTGTTACGTCGCCCGTTTCGCGGCGGTTGGTTACAATTCGGATCTCTTCGCCGGCCAGATCCTCAAGAAATTCCATCGCGACAGGGTCAAACTCGATCTTCTGGATGCGTAGTTCAGTGGTTCGCATCGCACGCGATACAAACGAAGCGATGATTATTGCGAGTATAAACAGCGACGCGATCTTGATTCCGTCAGGACGCTCGACGATGTTTGTTAGGGTAGTGTATGTAAAGACCAACGCGATAAAAAGGTAGATCCATTTTATCCCTTGTTTCTTTGACCAGGCAGAGATCGTAACGGCGATAGCCGCTGAGGTCATTAGCACCAAAACGCCTGTTGCATATGCTCCGCCCTGAGCTTCGACGTTCGCCTCGAAGATAACGGTGATGGCAAAGCAGATCAGAGCAAAGATGAGCACCAACGGTCGCGACGCACGCGCCCAATTTGGGGCCATCCCGTAACGAGGCAGATATCGAGGCACAATATTTAACAAACCTGCCATCGCCGATGCACCCGCGAACCATAAGATCAAGATCGTACTTATATCGTAAGCCGTGCCGAATATCTCGCCGAGATATTCGTGGGCAAGAAACGCTAGAGCACGCCCTGATGCCTTGCCACCGTGTTCAAATTCGGATGCGGGTATCAGCACACTCGTAATAAAGCTGCTGCAGATCAAGAAAAAGCTCATTATCAATGCCGCCGAGCGAAGCAGCTTCTTTGTCTTTTGAATGCGGTTCGGATCATCGATCAGCGGCATAACGGCTACGCCGGTCTCAAATCCCGATAGCCCGAGCGCTAGTTTTGGAAACACGAGCAGCGAAAGTCCGATTATCATCAATATGCTTTGCGGGCCACCGTGGCTATTTGTAAATAGCGCGGTTTTCCAGTTACTAAGCACCGCAGGATCGATAGCAACGTGGTAGATGCCAGTCGCTATAACAACCAGATTCAGGGTAAGGTAGGCGATGACTAAGAAAACCGCGATCCCGATCGCCTCTTTAAAGCCCTTGAGAAAGACTGCAGCAAGTACCAAGATCATCAGAAGAGTGACAAGTATTGGATGGTCCAGGCCGGGAATATTCGCCTCGACAAACGGGTTGTGAATGATGTGTTCTGACGCGTCTGCCGCCGACAGTGTGATCGTGATAACAAAGTCGGTCGCGACAAACCCGAGCAGGGCAAGGACAAACAGCTTACTTTTCCATCGCGAAAGAAGGGATTCAAGCATCGAGATCGAACCCTGTCCACGAGGGCTTTCGGCGGCGACGCGATTATAGATCGGCAATGCCCCGAACAGCGTAAGCATCACCAATATCAAAGTCGCTATCGGCGATAATACGCCCGCAGCGGCAAATGCGATGCCCGGCTGATACCCTAATGTCGAAAAATAATCAACGCCGGTCAAGCACATTACCTGCCACCAAGCGTGCTTTTGATGGTGGGCCTTTGCGGTAAATGCTGCATCGGGCTGCTGTGCTCCCTGCATCAACCAACCTTTCAACCCGCCATTCGAACTGCCATTGATAGAACTCATATAACGTAATTAAGGCACGATCAACTGTTGTGACCGCGCCTTTGATTCCTGCACACATTTCATTGATGTGAGCTTCTATAACTTTAATTCCGTCAACATAAAGAAACTGTAAAGAAACCATAAAGATTTCGTAAAGACGGGCAATGCTCTCACCGGCATTTGCCTATAAAAATCTTTACGAACTTTTTATGTAAGCCTTAGCCTAACTTTATTTCGCTGCCGCTAACCTCATAACTGTCAGCCCGAAACGGAGCTTGACCGAGGGAATTATGAACAGCAATGTAGGTACGGAAAACTCAATGGAATACACAGCAAAACCAAAAGGAAAGCTGAGGCGAAAACTCCTGAACCCTCTAGTTTGCTCAGTGATCGCTTCGTGCGGGATATTTGGCGGCATCTCGGCTCTGTTTATTGGGCTGGTATGTGTCGTGGTCCACAGCCTGCTTGCAGGTGACAAAGCTTTCGACAGCGTTGGAACGGTTCTACTCATTGCAGCAATCCCTATGATACTGATCGGTTCTATTTTTTTAGACGAGATCGAAACAAATAAATGAAAAAGCAATTATTCCTAGTGGCGGTCCTGCTTGGGACGTCCGTTTTTGTCAGCGCTCAGCAGACTATTTTTAATGTTCCCACGACCGATGTCCTCGATAAAGGCAAGGTCTATTTCGAACTCGATGCTTCGTTTAAGACGAATAACCAGATCGCTCTGAATCGATTTTCCAGTTTTGTTCCTCGGGTTGTTGTCGGTGTTGGCGGCAATGTAGAGGTTGGTTTTAATGTCACCGGGAATATTCAACCGGGCGGCGATTCGACAACATTTGCGCCGACCGTAAAGTGGAAATTTTACGAGAACAAGAAAAAGAACACTGCCTTGATCGCCGGAACTAATCTTTACATCCCCGTGCGCAACAGGGCGTACAACATAGGGACTTACTCGTATGTCGCAGTTAGTAAGACGATAAATAAGACCCGGCTGACCGCCGGTGGTTATGTCGCGAGCAAGAATGTGTTTGCGGCGAACGCCGTGCGTGCAGGCGGACAGTTTGGCATAGAGCATACGGTCAACAGCAAATTGACCGTCGCCGCTGACTGGATCACGGGAAAACATGCGAGCGGATATTTTACCCCCGGCGTCATCTACAAGCCGATCCCAAGCGTTACGACATATTGGGGTTATTCGATCGGCAACGGCCAGGCACGACAAGGCAATCATTATTTCTTGTTTGAATTTGGCTACAACTCTAACTAGGAGACACTATGACCGATCTGATCTTTATTGGCGGAGTAGTTGGATTTTTTCTTATCGCGATAGGCTATGTGGCCGCGTGTGAGACCCTGCGAAAAGGAGCAAAAAAATGAACTGGGAAAGCATCTTGGCGGCACTTTGTGCGGTATTAATATTGATCTATCTGGTTTATGCGCTACTGCGCCCTGAGAAATTCTAAAAGCCATGACTTATAACGGACTATTACAAATCCTTTTGTTTCTCGTTGTCCTCACACTGTTGGCAAAGCCGATGGGCGTGTTTCTGCTGAGGGTTTATACCGGGGAAAAGACGTTTCTGGACTTTCTATTTAAGCCGATTGAACGGCATATCTATAAGGTCACGCGGGTCGATGCGATGCAGGAGATGAACTGGAAACAATACGGCATCGCGATGCTGATATTTAGCCTCGTCTCGTCGCTCGCGTTGTACACAATGCAGCGGTTTCAGTTTTACTTGCCGCTGAATCCGCAATCGTTTTCCGGACCCAGCGAGCACTCATCATTTAATACGGCGGTCTCGTTTGTAACGAACACCAACTGGCAAGGCTATGTCGGCGAGACGACGATGAGTTATTTGACGCAGATGGCCGGCCTTGCGGTGCAGAATTTCAAATCTGCGGCGGTTGGAATGGCGCTTGCGATCGTATTTATTCGCGGCATATCCCGGTTTGAAACCGAAAAGCTTGGCAATTTTTGGGTTGACCTGACTCGCGGGACGCTTTATGTTTTACTACCGCTATCGTTTCTTGCAGCGGTATTTTTTGTGTCGCAGGGCGTTGTTCAAAACTTCAAACCGTATGACACGGCAAAGCTGACGGACATTCAGACAGTTCAAGTTGATAAGAAAGACGCTGATGGCAATGTCGTTAAGGATGATAAGGGCGAAAACGTAAAAGTAGATCAGATCGTTGATACGCAGACCATAGCCCAAGGCCCGGTCGCGTCGCAGCTTGCGATCAAGATGCTGGGCACAAACGGCGGCGGGTTTTTTAATGCTAATTCCGCCCATCCGTTTGAAAACCCGACGCCTTTGTCGAATTTCGTTCAGATGCTTTTGATCCTGCTTATCCCCGCCGGGTTTACCTACACGCTCGGGCGGATGGTCAAATCGCAAAGCCACGGCTGGGCGGTTTATGCGGCGATGATGATCCTGCTGGTCGCAGGGGTGTTGACACTTTATTATGCGGAATCGCGGGGCAATCCGCTCTATCCAGCGACTGTCGATCAAACCGTGGTTGGCGGAAATTTTGAGGGTAAAGAAACGAGGTTTGGTGTCGTAAACTCGGCATTATTTGCGACGGTCACGACCGATGCTTCGTGCGGAGCGGTCAACTCGATGCACGACAGTTTCACTCCGATCGGAGGACTCGTTCCGATGGTTAATATCTTGCTTGGCGAGGTCATTTTTGGCGGCGTCGGAGCCGGTATGTACGGGATCCTAATCATGGTGATACTGACCGTATTTATCGCCGGTTTGATGGTCGGTAGAACGCCCGAATATCTTGGTAAAAAGATCGAGGCGTACGATGTTCAGATGGCGATGCTTTATATCCTCATCTTCCCGCTCATTATTTTGGGCTTTACGGCGGTCTCAGCTGTCTCGCCGGACTTTGGCCTTACGTCGCTAAATAATCAGGGGGCACATGGCTTATCAGAGATCTTCTACGCCTTTACATCCGCGACGGGCAATAACGGCTCGGCGTTCGCGGGTATCAGCGCAAATACACTTTGGTACAACACTACGCTCGGTGTCGCGATGCTCGTCGGCAGATTCATGATGATAATCCCGATGCTCGCGATAGCCGGAAATCTCGCTCAAAAGAAATCCGTACCGGCGAGTCTTGGCACATTTCCGGTCAACACCGCGCTCTTTAGTATTTTGCTAATCAGCGTGATCTTGATAGTCGGAGCTTTGACGTTTTTTCCGGTATTGAGCCTATCGGCGATCCTGGAGCATTTTCAGATGGTGAACGGACAGACATTTTAGTTATATGAAAAACGCAATTTCAATTTGGGACAGCAAGATAATCAATCAGGCATTGGCCGGATCGGTGCGAAAGCTCGATCCGCGCAAGATGCTGAAAAATCCGGTGATGTTTGTGGTCGAGGTCGGTGCGTTATTTTTGAGCATCAAGCTCCTGTTGAGCATCTTTAGCCCTTCGGCACAGAGCAGCTTTGGATTTGAGATACAGATCACGCTGTGGCGTTGGTTCACTGTTCTCTTTGCAAATTTTGCTGAGGCTATGGCAGAGGGACGCGGCAAGGCGCAAGCGGATACGCTGCGTAAATCAAAGACCGA
>JBEBGA010000410.1:0-2501 GCA_040081695.1 Pyrinomonadaceae bacterium | reverse complement strand
GACTTGTATCGCGACGGGAGATCGATAAAAGAGATCGCAAAGGAACGCGGTTTGTCGCCGACCACGATCGAGAATCACCTGATCCGGTTTATCTCAACGGGCGAGATCAGTCTCGAACAATTTGTTTCTCTCGACAAGGTTGAGACGATCCAGCAAGCGATTATCAAATTCCAGCCAAGCGACGCATTATCACCGGTCAAAGAATTTTTGGGTGACGATTATAGTTATGCCGAGATCAGAGCGGTCAAGGCGACGCTGTGACCTTTTACATTTCAGCGTAACAACGTAAAATTATTGAGATATAGGCTTTATTTATAGATTTTAAATATTTTGGAGAGATAGTTTATGAAGATCGGTTTACCGAAAGAGATCAAAGATAACGAATACCGCGTTGGTTTGACGCCGGCGGGTGTTCAGGCGTTGACGGGAGCGGGGCACACGGTTTATGTGCAAAAGACGGCGGGCGAGGGCTCGGGGTTTAAGGACGAGCAGTATGTAAAGGCCGGCGGCCAGTTGCTCGATACGGCGGATGAGATTTGGGCTGCGGGCGATATGATCGTCAAGGTCAAAGAGCCAGTCGCCCCCGAATATCCGCGTATGCGTGAGAACCAGCTGCTTTTCACGTATCTGCACCTCGCACCTGAGCTAGAGCTGACCAAGCAAATGATGGATCGCAAGGTCACAGGCGTCGCTTACGAAACCATTACGCAGGGCAGACGTTTGCCGCTGTTGATACCGATGTCAGAGGTTGCGGGCCGTATGTCGGTGCAGGTCGGAGCGACGTATCTCGAGAAAATGAATGGCGGCCGCGGCATATTGCTCGGCGGCGTTCCGGGAGTTCCGGCGGCAAATGTCGTTATCATCGGCGGCGGTATCGTTGGAACCGAGGCGGCGAAAATGGCAGTCGGCTTGGGTGCAAAGGTCACGATCATCGACCGAGATCTCGACCGTCTGCGGCAGCTTGATGATATTTTTCTATCGAAAGTCCAGACGCTGGCTTCGTCGCGTTACCAGATCGAAGAGGCAATTTCGCACGCCGATCTCGTTATCGGTGCCGTGCTTGTCGTCGGTGCTGCGGCCCCGAAACTTGTCACACGCGACATGCTCCACTTGATCCCGCAGGGAGCTGTCCTCGTTGACGTTGCGGTCGATCAGGGCGGATGTTTTGAGACGACACACGCGACGACGCACTCGAACCCGACCTATTACGAAGAAGGCGTCTTGCATTACTGCGTAGCCAACATGCCGGGTGCGGTGCCGAGAACGTCGACTTTTGCACTGACTAACGCAACTCTGCCGTATGCTCTTGACCTTGCGAATAAAGGTTTTGAAACCGCGATCCGCGAGGATGCGGGCCTTTGCGAAGGCGTCAATACCTACGCTGGCAAGTGTACTTACGAGGCCGTCGCGACGTCGCAGAACATCGAGTACACGCCGCTCGATTCGCTGATCGACCTAAAAGCGGCATCGGCTGGGTAGAACACCGCAGAAGAGGTGGCCCGCGAAACACGCGAAAAGACGCGAAAGATAATTTCTTTTTTCGTGCATTTCGCGTGTTTCGCGGGCAAAAAATTTTATGTACGAGTTTGCAGTCACACCAGCCGTTACGCAGCTTCGCCGTCCGGGCGTGATCATCACCGAGGTCACCGAGGGGAGCGTTGGCGAAGAGCTGGAACTGTGTCCCGCCGACCGGATCGTCAAGGTCAACGGGCGGACAGTGCGTGACTATCTCGATTTTCGATTTCAGACAGCGGGCGAGACCGAGCTGACATTTCACGTCAAAAAGCCTGACGGCCAAACTATCGAGATCGAATTTGACCGCGACGAGGACGAAGACCTCGGGCTGATGTTCGAGCAGATCATTCCGCGTCAATGCGCTAACGAATGCCTGTTTTGCTTTTGTAAGGGCAATCCTGAGGATGCTCGACCGTCACTGTTTGTTCGAGACGAAGACATCCGGCTGTCATTTCTCTACGGGAATTACACAACGCTTTCGTCGATCACCGAAGACGAGATGAAACGCATCATCGAGCAGCGGTTGTCGCCGCAGTATGTCTCGGTGCATGCAACGGATCTGAAAACAAGGGCGTATTTACTGGGCGTTGATGAATCGCGGGCGGATATTTCGGATAAACTGGAGCGTCTGCTTGCGGCGGATATCGAGCTTCATGCTCAAGTGGTTTTGTGTCCTGAGATCAATGACGGAGCAATATTGGAGAAGACGCTTCGGGACCTGGCCGCTCATTATCCAAAGGTCGTCTCGACCGCCGTCGTTCCTGTCGCCCTGACTCGTTACAACACCGACGAACGGCTAACCCGCGTTACGCCGGAGTTTTGCCGACGGACGATCCGTGAGGTTGGAAAGCTGCAAAAAGAGTTTCGCAAGATGCTCGGCGTCACGTTTGCTTTTCTCGGGGACGAGATCTATATCAAAGCAGGTGCCGAGATACCTTCGCGAAGACATTACGGCAATTATCCGCAGATCGAGGACGGGGTTGGGA
>JBEBGA010000089.1:0-9632 GCA_040081695.1 Pyrinomonadaceae bacterium | reverse complement strand
CTGCCATTTGGCATCGTCGGACAGCCCAAACGTCTCGACCGCCGTGTGCAGTTTCCCTGACATCTCATCAAGCACATCTCGGACAACCGGCGAGTCTATCCCGCAGATCAACCGCCCGTTGCCGGGGACGAGATTCATCAGCCGCGAGAACTGCCACTTGATCGCATCGAGATCTTTGTAAATGTCGGCGTGGTCAAACTCAATATTACCCACGATCGCGATCTCGGGCAGATACGACATAAATTTTGGCTTTTTGTCGAAAAATGCCGTGTCGTATTCGTCGCCCTCAATGACAAAATAATTGCCGTCGGTCACGCGAAAGCTCTGGCCAAAATTCTGCACGACACCGCCGACCAAAAAGCTCGGATCTAGCCCGCCGACCTCGCAGATCCACGCGGCGATGCTGGTTGTTGTTGTTTTGCCGTGCGTCCCGGCAACTACTAAGGAGCGACGGCCGCGAATGAATTCGTCACGCACAGTCTCAGCCTGTGATCGATACAAAAGCTTGCGGTTCAAAACCTCTTCAAGCTCCGCATTGCCGCGCATGATGGTGTTGCCGACGACCGTGACGTCACGTGCGAGGTCGGTGTTCTCTGCCTTATAGCCGGAAATTATCTCAATGCCGAGAGACTCAAGCTGTGTTGACATCGGCGGATAGACGTTCTGATCCGAACCGGTCACCCGGTGGCCGCGTGCCTGCAACATACCGGCAAGACTGGCCATCGCCGTGCCGCAAATTCCGATCAAATGATAGTGCATCGTGTTTTCTCTTGGTTAGATATCCATCAGCGGCAGTCTCGCTCTCCAAGCTTAGTTGCCCAATAACTCTTTAACCAGCGGCCCGGCGTTGTAGACTTTCGACAAAGCCTCAATGATCCCTGCCGAATGGACGCCAACGGCACGCGAGCCTTCGGCCTCGTCGATGTACCAATATCGGTTCGATAGCTTTTGGTTATTGCTGTCAAAATTAAGCCCGACGACCTCGCCTTTGCGATTGACTACCGGTGAGCCGGAGTTGCCGCCGATCGTGTCAGCGGTGTAAACAAAATTGAGCGGTGTCGCGAGGTCAAGCTTTGTGCGAGCGTTTTTAATGCTCTCGGGCAAGTGGAAAGGATCTTTCTCGCCAAAGCTCAGGGCACGGTCATAAAGCCCAAAAAACGTCGTTTTGTACGGTACAAGCGTCGTGTCCTCGTCATAGCCTTTGACCACACCGTAGCAGAGCCGCAAATGGCCGTTGGCGTCTGGCGGCATATTTTTGCCATAAACGGCAAATCGTGCCTGAGCGATCTTAGTGCCGTTTGAGGTCTCGACCGCGAGGATGTTCTTTTCATTCCATGAGCGAAGCTCGCGAATTATCGGCTCAACGCGGCGTGCCAGTGTGATCATCGGATCGGTCGATGCCGCAATCGCGGCAGCCCCGCCTTCGAGCAGAGCCTTTCGTGCCGCAGGATCTTTTAGTTTGGTTTCGCGTATCGCACGTCCGACAACCTCAGCCGGTTCGGCATCTCCGAGTGCGGCTTTGATAAATGGATCGTCAGCACCAAGCGTCTTTCTCGCCTCGCTCATCCAATATGTCAGCGCCGCTTCTTCCATTTCCGTGTAGATCGGAGCCGGCGAGAGCAACGAAGTTTTGAATGCCTCAAGTCTGGCATCACGGTATTCCGCATAACGTTGAGCGTCCGGCTTTGCGGTCTCGATGTGGTAAGTAACGATCTGCTGCGCAATGGTCGCAAGACGGGACGAACCGAGGCTCGAAAAGGCGATCTGGTTTGCCTTCGTTGGCAATTCTGCGTTTGCCTTTGCGATCGCTTCCCAAGCGGGAGCGTATAGTTTATTGAGATCGGGCTTTGCCGCGAGTTTGTCACGCAGGTCTTTCTCCTCGGCCTCTTTCTTGGCAAAATTACGCGGATTGAGCAGTCCGGTCTGCTGGCCGTCGAGCCGTTTGAGCGAATTGGCAAGCGAACGCATACCCGAATTTGCCTGCCGCAGCTGCTCGGCACCGAGTTTTGAATAATTTTCGAGGGCCTTGCGGCGCGTCTTCCAAACCCTTTCCTGCAGCGGATTCCCGACGTCGCGTTGATACGCTAACTGTGCCACGGTCAAAAGCCGGGCCGTTGATCCGGGATAGCCGGAAGCGATAATAAACTCGCCCTCAGGAGCACCGGTCGCCGACCATTTCAGATAGTTTGGCGTCGACGCCGGTTTGTCATTTTCGTAAACACGCACAAACGTAAAATCGAGATCGTGACGCGGATAGACAAAATTATCGTAATCGCCGCCAAAAAAGCGATCTGTTCTTCGGGAGCCATCACGAGCCGGACATCGGTGTAGCGTTTGAAACGATAGTTCCAATACTCGCCGCCGCTGTAAAGCGAAACGACCTCGCACCGCAATCCCGTTGGGCAATCTTTTTCGATCGCCGCGATCTCAGCCGACCGTTTCGCCGCCTTTTCCGCATCGGTCGCACCCGAATTCGCGGCATTATGCACACGCTCGGTGACATTGTCGTACGATTCGAGGATCGAGACATTGCCGTCCGGGACCTTTAATTCCTCAGCCTGTGTTTTGGCGTAATAGCCGTTTTTTAACAGGTCGCGTTCCTTGCTCGACAGGCGTTCAATGAACCCCGACGCGACGTGATGATTTGTCGCGATCAGCCCGTTAGGCGACACAAAAACGCCCGACGCCCCAGGAAATCTGACCGACGCCAGCCGCACCTTATCCAGCCACTCTTTCGACGGTTCAAAGTTATAACGCTCTTTCCACTGCTTGAGCGGCGGATTGTCAAACGTCCACATGCCGTCGTCGGCAAAAGCCGCAGGGACACCGACAACAAAACTAAGGAGCAATAAATAGGATAAGATTCGTTTCATTATGTTTCTTTTTTCTAGCTCAAAACGCTGCGAAGTTTTTCCATCGCGCCGTCCAAAATAAAATCTTCGCGGGCGATACAAATACGGACGTGGGCGTCCCAATCGTCGCCGTCGGCAAACGCGCTGCCGGGGGTCATCCCGACTCCGGCGTCACGCATCAGCATTTCGTTGAACGCGATCGCATCCGAATAGGTTTCAGGGATGCGGGCCCAAATGTAAAAGGCCGAGCCTGAATTATAGATCTCAAACCCAAGGTTTGTCAGCCCTTCGCCAAAGCCGCGGCGTTTCGCGTCAAATTTATCCCGCAGCCGTGTGTAATATGTGTCATCTGCCATCAGGACTTTAGACAATGCAGATTGAAGCGGCGTTGCCGGACAAACGTAGATCACATTTGCGGCGTTGTTGATCTTTGCCAGCAGATCGCCGGGGCCGTAAGCGTAACCGAGCCGCCAGCCGGAGATGTTCCACGATTTTGAGAACGAATTGACCGTGATCGTCCGCTCCCACATATCGGGCAGACTCGCGATCGGCGTGTGCGGATTTTCGCCTGTGACATAGTGCTCGTAAACTTCGTCCGAAACCACGAGCAGATCAAGTTCTTTGGCGACATCAGCGATCGCCTCAAGCTCGACCGCACTCATAACCTTGCCGCTCGGATTTGCCGGTGAACAGACAATGATCATCGCCAGCGGATAGTCGCTGCGGTCTTTTAGTTCCTTACAGCGGGCGAGAAGTGCATCCTTTTCAAAGCTCAGATCGGTATTAAGCTCAAACGTTTCGGTCTTGCTGCCAAATTCTTCCAGGATCCGCCGGTGATACGGATAATACGGCTCAAAAACCAACGCCGACTTGTCGCGAAGAAATCCCTGTGCGACGCCGATCAATGCCCCGGTGCCTCCATTCGTGATCATCACCTCGAACGGGCGGGCGTCTGCATCGACGGCAATGCCGTTGTACTTTGCGATCTTTGCCGCAACGGCTTTTCGCAAACCCTCCTGCCCCTCGCTGCCGCCGTAATGATTTTGGCTGGCGGCAATTATCGCAGCGGCCTCAGCCGCAAGTTTTGGCTCGATCGGCAGTTCGGATTGGCCCTGCACAAGATTTCCGCTCGGCGGCACGAGCCGCGTGATCGCGCGGATATCGGGTTTAACTTTCCCAAGTTTTGCTTCTGTCATAATCTACCAAAATATCAGTTTTCACGCCCTCCCGCATCTCGAATTTGCCAATTCCGCAACTAACGCGGCTTGCTTACAAAATTGTTATTTTTAACCCAAAACCGCCACGGCTTTTCCGCGTCTTCGCCGGCGTAATCAATGCCGATGCGTTTTCCGACAGCGATCTCGTCATCTGTAAACACATGATAATCTTCGAGCCAGATGCGTTTTCCGCGGAGGTTCTCACCGTTCAGGCTGCGGTCGATCGCCATTGCGATACAGAGTTTTCCCGGGCCGGAGGTCAGATTTTTGTCTTTCATCGCACCTCGACGCTCCCGCATCACCTCGATCCCCTCGAACGGTTCGACAGCACGGATCAGTACAACGTGCGGATGCTCGGCCGGGCCGGTGACGATATTTAGCTGGTGGTACAACCCGTAAATAAAGAAAACATAAACATGCCCGCCGACGGCGTAAGTGATCTCGTTTCTCGCCGTGCGGCGTCCGCCGTAGCTGTGGGCGGCACGGTCGATGCCGCCGAGATATGCTTCGGTCTCGACGATCATGCCGGAAACACGCTTGCCGTTCTCGTCGGGCAACACGATCAGTTTCCCAAGCAGATCGCGGGCGACCGCAACTGTGTCTTCGCGCATGAAATATTCGCGTGATAACTTCATACCCCTGATTCTATCAAAGCATCAAAACAACCATTACGGCTGCGACGGCGTCAGACTTATGGAAAATTTGATAAAATCTTAACGCTTTAGGCATAAATAAATGAAGCTTTTTACTCTGATCTTTTGCCTTTTATTATCGCTTTCGTCGTTTGCCCAAAAACCGGATGACGTTTTGGCGACCGCGACGGGCCGCACCTGGACGATCAAGGATCTGTCGCCCGAGGCACGCGAAGCCCACACAACATTTCCCGCCAAGGTCGCGAATGTCCGTAAACAATTGCTATCGCAAATGCTTGGCGAATCGCTGATCGAGATCGAGGCCAAGAGCCGCAACATCAGCCCGCAAGCCGTTGTCAAAGCCGAGGCAAAAAAGGTCAAAGACCCAACGCCAGCCGAGATCAAGACTGTATATGACCTAAATCAAGATAAGCTTGGCGGCAAAACGCTCGAACAGGTTCGCTCCCAGATCATCGAATATATGCGTCACGACCCTGAGGAAAAAGCTCTGGCAAAATTCGTCGATACGCTCGCCCTCAAATACAAAGTCGTCTATGGCAAAGATATTAATGCAGCCGGACTGAAACCGACCGATGTGTTGTATTCCATAACCGGCGGCCAACTCACCGTCAAAGAATTTGATGACGCCAACCGGCTCACGCTCTATAGTTTCGGCGCAGAGTTTTACGACGGCCTGAAAGCGGAAACTGAGGCAGCGGTCTTTGACGCTTTGGTCATCGAAGAGGCCAAAGCTTTGAAAATGGATGCCGGTGACCTGATCGCACGGGAAGTGACCGGCAAGATGAAAGATTTCACCGATGCCGAACGCGATGGATTAGAGGCGGCATTTCGGACAAAGCTTTTCACAAAATATGTCGCCAAGATATTAGTCGCCGAGCCCGCCGCTCCCGTTCAGACGATTTCCGTCGATGACGATCCGGCTCGCGGCCCCGCAAATGGACCCGTGACGATCATAATGTTCAGCGATTTTCAATGCTCGGCGTGCTCGGCGACGCATCCCGTTTTGAAAGAGGCGATGGTGCCCTATGCGGACAAGATACGCTTTGTCGTTCGCGATTTTCCGCTCGAGGGCCTACACGAAAATGCTTTCCGTGCCGCACTTGCCGCCAACGCGGCAAATGCTCAGGGCAAATTCTTTGAGTACACCGAGATACTCTACAAAAATCAGGAAGCACTGGATGACGCTTCGCTTAAGAAATACGCCGCCGATCTGGGTTTGAATGCGGCGCAGTTTGCGTTAGACTTGAATTCCGAAAAAACCGCCGCCGAGGTGCGAAAAGATATGGCAGAGGGCAAGACTTACGGCATCAACGGAACACCCGCGATCTTTGTCAACGGCCGGTTTGTTCGTCGTCTGTCACCTGCTGGCTTTAAGAACGCTATCGAAAACGCTCTAAAGAACAGCCAATAAAGTACTATGCGATCAATGCTGCTTTTTCTCTTCATATCGGCTTCGCTCGCCTGCGGCAATGCGGCCAACAACACCAAGCCAAACGTCAACGCAGGCAACGCTAACGCCTCAAAACAGGCCGCTCTGCCGGTGTATGGCTACGAGGTCGTCAAATCGTATCCGCATGACCCTAAAGCTTTCACGCAGGGCCTTTTTCTTTATAAAGGCGTGATGTACGAGAGCACCGGCGAAGAAGGTGAATCAACGATCCGGCGAGTCGATATGGCGACCGGGAAAGTGCTGCAAAAATGGGATCTGCCCCGCGAAGACTTTGGCGAAGGCAGCACAGTCCTAAATGACAAGATCTATATGATCACGTGGCGGGGCCAAGTTGGTCGCGTATTCGACCCCGCCGATCTGAAACTGCTTCGCGAATTTTCATACGTTGGCGAAGGCTGGGGCATCACGACCGACGGCACAAATCTGATAATGTCGCAGGGCACGCACGTGTTAAAAGTGCTCGATCCTGAGACTTTCAAACAGGTCAAAACGATCCCGGTGATGCGTGAAGACGGTCGGCCGCTAATGAATATAAACGAACTGGAGTTCGTCAAAGGCGAGATATGGGCAAACGTATGGCACTCGGAGCAGCCTGATATCCTCGGCAAGCCAAATCATATCGCCCGCATCGATGCCGCGACCGGCAAACTCGTCGGCTGGATCGACCTCGCCGGCATCTCACCGGATGACCAGCCCAAAACAAATGACGGTTACGATCCAAAAACAGAAAACACGCTCAACGGCATCGCTTATGACGCCGAAAACGACCGCATTTTTGTGACCGGCAAAAACTGGAAAAAACTTTATGAGATCAAACTAACGCCGCCAAAATGACCGATCAGGACAAACAATTTATGAGGCGGGCCATCGAGCTTGCACGTGCCGGGATGGACTCCGGCGTCGGCGGGCCGTTTGGCTGCGTTATCGCCAAAGATGGCGAAATTGTCGGTGAGGGCAGTAATCAGGTCACATCGACCAACGACCCGACCGCACACGCCGAGGTCGTCGCTATTCGCGAAGCGTGCAAAACACTCGATGCGTTTCAACTTGACGGTTGCTCGATCTATACATCCTGCGAGCCGTGTCCGATGTGCCTTGGTGCGATCTATTGGGCACGTCCGGCCGAAGTTTTCTTTGCCTGCACCCGCGAAGACGCCGCTGCCGTGGGCTTTGATGACGACCTGATTTACAACGAGCTTGCTTTGCCAAACGCCGATCGCCAGCGTGTGATGATCAGTCTGCTCCGCGATGAGGGCGTTGCACTGTTTGACGCATGGGCCACAAAGCCCGATAAGGTCGAATACTAAGTACAGTTTTTTACTTTCAATGATCGAGTTCATTCTTAACGATCAGGATATCTCAACCGGCCAGCCCGCAGGCACGACCGTGCTCGATTTTGTGCGTTATCACAAAGACCTAAAAGGCACAAAGATCGGCTGCCGCGAGGGCGATTGCGGTGCGTGTACGGTCATGGTCGGCGAACTGGTCGGCGATGAGGTCAAATACCGCACCATGACCTCGTGCCTGATGCCGCTCGCCAACGCCGCCGGAAAGCACATCGTCACCGTCGAAGGCATTAACCCACAGGACGGCAGCATGACGCCCGTACAGAAAGCGATGGTCGATGAGAGCGGCACCCAATGCGGATTTTGCACCGTCGGTTTTGTCATGTCGCTCACAAATTTCTGCGTTGACGACACGGCGAAAACGCCCCAAATGGCTGTCTCCGCAATAGACGGCAACATCTGCCGCTGCACCGGCTACAAATCGATCGAACGAGCAGCAGAGAAAGTGTGCGGACTCCTGTCAGAACCGGGAGCCATAGCGACTGGGCTCCGAGGCGTGGTACCGGAGTATTTTGAGGGAATCTCGAATCGACTCGCTGCATTCCAAAAGGCGGAAACACGACCGGTAGGGAGTGTGCTCTTCGTGGGAGGAGGTACAGATGTATACGTCCAAAAACCAGAACACATGGCCGAGTCTGAGTCGACCCCATTACTTTACGATGAACAGCTTCGCGGCATCCGCGACCTTGGCGAGCACATCGAGATCGGCGGCTCAGCGACCGTCACCGACCTGCTCGTCGCGCCCGTGATGCAATCGGTCTTCCCGCAACTGTACAAACACCTAAAACTCGTCTCATCGACACCGATCCGAAACATGGCGACGCTCGCCGGCAACTTCATCAACGCCTCCCCCATCGGCGACATGACAGTCTGGTTCCTCGCCCTCAACGCCGAAATCGACCTCGTCGGAGTGTCGGCTGCCAGCCGACACTCGCCGCAGAGCGGCGAAAAAAGAACGCTGAGCCTAAAAGACCTCTATCAAGGCTACAAACAACTAGCCAAACAACCCGACGAAATGATCACCGCGATCCGTTTCAAAAAGCCCGGCGCCAATTTCCGTTTCAATTTCGAAAAGGTCTGCAAACGCACCTATCTCGACATCGCGACCGTGAACACCGCGATCTCACTGTCTTGCTCCCCTCCTTACGCGGTTGCCGGGCCTACCGGCAACACTGGCACGTCTTTTGTGCCAGAACGAGGGGTGGTCGCCGCTTCGGCGGACGGGGTGGTTCTCTCCGACGTTCACGTGTCGGCAGGCGGCGTAGGACCAATTCCCTTTTACTTAAAAGAAACCTCGGCATTCTTAACAGGCAAGACCGTAACCGAAGAAACCATAACCGCCGCTAACGAAATAATGCAATCCGAGATCTCACCGATCTCCGACGTTCGCGGAACCGAAGCCTATAAACGGCTGCTGCTAAGGCAGCTTTTCAGGGCTCATTTTGTCGAAATTTTTTGAGTCTATACGAGGAATTTAATTTATGGGCATTTTTAATTTTCTTAAGGGTTCAAAAAGAGACATCAACGAAGAATCACTTCACGAAGAGAATTGGACGGCATATCTTTCGACGATCGAAGACAGTCATGTTGGTTCGATTATGGTTGATATGGGTTTACGTGATCTTGCCCCGATCGCCGGGCTTGGTCAACTACTAATCATCGAAATACCGATGTGTAATGCCCGTGAAGACGGACTTCCCGCCGATGGTGAGTTTGAAACACTCTCGGATATTGAAGAGTCCTTTCATTTAAACCTAACGTCGTCGATCCGGTGTGCTTTCGCTGGCCACCTCTATTGTGAAAGTACCGCTAGTCTTTACTTCTACGTGGGGAGTGACATAGATCTCGAAGAATTGCTTAGAAAATCGATTCAGTCATTCAGCGATTATACTTTTAACCACCGCCTCAAACCCGATCCGGAATGGGAAGCGTATTTCGACTTCCTCTATCCGTCGCCCATTCAAATGCAAAGGATCGGAAATGACACAGTAATTCAGAGTCTTCTCAAGCATGGAGACAATCTCGAGAGCGAAAGGAGGCCACCTAGCCACCCGCGCCGTGGGGCCGAGTTTTGTATTCCTTGGCGAGTCGAAGCCAGCGGTCTGCTGCACAGA
>JBEBGA010000409.1:0-2504 GCA_040081695.1 Pyrinomonadaceae bacterium | reverse complement strand
AAGTATTGTAGCCGCCGGTCGTGCTTGAATCGCCCGCACCTGTGCCGATGAAGGTGTTATTCACGCCGGAAGTATTCGAAAGGCCCGCCGTTGAACCGAAAAAGGAGTTGCTCCCGCCGGTCGTGTTCGTTGCGCCGGAAAAGCCGCCGAAAAACGAATTGTATTCGCCCGTCGTGTTCGACAATCCGCTTGAACGTCCGAACAAGGAGTTGTTGTCGCCCGTCGTGTTTAATACTCCGGCAGAACTTCCAAAGAAAGAATTATTATTTCCCATAGTGTTTGAAGAACCGGCTGAGCGACCGAAGAAAGAATTATCATTACCCGTTGTGTTCGACAATCCGGTGTTGCGTCCGAAAAAGGCGTTTGAGGCGCCGCTCGAAATCGCCGCACCCGCGCCTTCGCCGGCGAAAAAATTGTCCGTTCCGGCGACGCTCAAAACACGCAGACCGCCGATGTTATATTGCGTTGCCACATTCAGAACGCCCGGAATCTGCACCGTGTCCTGGCCGCCGGTCCGGCCAAGCATGATGGTGTTGCTCGCGGAGACGACCGAGCTTGCTCCAATGGCGGTGGCGAAAGATAGATTTCCGGTCGCGACGTTTGCGCTATTGCCGATTAGCGTGTTGCTGCTGCCGGTAGTATTAGCGAAACCCGCGCTTCGTCCGAAGAATGCGTTGAAATTGCCGGTCGTGTTTGCCAGCCCGGCATCGCGTCCGACCATCGTGTTGTTGGCCCCTGTCGAATTAGCAAGGCCGGAACCCAATCCAACGAAAAGATTTTCCGTGCCCGATATTCGCAACACGCTGCTGCCGCCTATGCTGTAACCGGAAGTCGAATCGAATGAACCCGCCGTCACGTCACCACCGATGCTAATGTCGACACCGGGTTGATGTGCACCGGTTTGAACATAGAGACTGCTCCCGGCGGTCGGCGGACGAGCATCGGTCATTCGCGGATCGTTAGTGATAACAAACTGATTCGCCGGGACACCGCCCAAATTTAGAGCATTCGCAGCGGTGTCAGCTGTTAGTGATTTCACCGAGTAAGGTGCGCTCGTGATTTGCTGACGCGGATTTAGCGCGACAAACGCGTTAGTTGCCGTCGAAAAAACGCTGACTTGCAAAAATCTGTTCGTACCGTCAAAAGCCGCCGCGCCAAATTCCAAATTAACTGCAAAAATTCCGTTCGTTACCGTGACTGCGGCATTGGTCTGCGTTGTACCGATGGCAAACACAAAACTGTTGTATTCCGAATTTAGCGGATTTCGATTGGACTTCGAGAGCAAGCAAGTAACCAAAGATGGAAATCCGATCGTTCTGACGCAAAAGTGCGTTGAGCTTCTTCAATACTTGCTTATCCAGCGTAATCGCGTTCTAAGGAAGAAGGAACTCCTTGATTCAATATGGGAGGGCACTTTCGTTGACGAAGCGACGCTAACCCAGCATATGTATATGCTTCGAAAGGCCTTTCGAAGCAATGGCGCTGAAGAGTTTCCGATCGAAACGATCCCTAAAAACGGATACAAATTCGTTGGAGAGGTAGTCGATATTTTTGAAGAAGATATCGAAAATAGCTTTCCACCAGATAATTTTGTGAAAGATCTTTTTCTGGAGGAAAAACTTGCCCAGCCCGCGGAATCAGATCCGTCCCGTCAGCCCGTTGGATTTTGGTCAGGGTTCATTAGCTTGCTTATCTCGGGTCGGCGAACAGTCGTCATTTCGTCGTTTGTCCTGATACTGTTTGCGGCTATAAGCGGTATACGATACTCGAAAACCGACCTGCCGAAGCTAATAGTAGAGTCAGATCGTTGGCGGTACTTCCATTCCATCAGTTGGATGCTCGCAGTGACGACAAACTCGGGCTCGGGGTAGCCGACTCTCTTATTGCAAGGCTTGGCAAACTGAACAATGTTCGGGTTATACCCACAAGTGCCGTTCTTCGATTCGAAACGAACGACAATCTAGATCTTTTTGAGGCGGCTGAAAGCTTAAAGGCAGACGCCGTCGTCTGGGGCACGATCCAGAAAGATCACGACAAAATGAGAGTCACGTTTCACGTTTATTGCATAAGAAGCAAAGTCACACTTATGTCAGAAACGATCGATGGAAAGTATGCGGACATGTTCTCAATGGAGGACCACATTTCCGAAAGAGTTCTTGGGCTACTTGCAGCGGCCGCAAAAAGATAGATTGGACCAAATTGAAGCAGTAAATATGAAAAAGGGAGATTTGGAAAAATGAAGAAATTTTTATCAATTATTTTTTGTCTTGGGTTAGTTGTCAGTTCTTTGGCTCAGAACCCAAAAGTGAATCAAGAAATTTGGTATCTGACCACTGAAGCATAAAGCCTCGTGGATATATGTTTACGAAGTTGGAAAAGGCGAACCTGTCTTCGTGCTTCACGGTGGTCCGGGGGCAGGTCATCAATATATTTTGGACATTGCCAAAGGTTTAGAAAATCATTTTCGTTTTTGTTTTCTATGACCAACGTGGGGCAGGTCTTTC
>JBEBGA010000408.1:0-2509 GCA_040081695.1 Pyrinomonadaceae bacterium | reverse complement strand
TAAAGCAGTGAGCGAAGAAGTTTTTAAAAGCCTATCTGAAAGTCTTAACGAAGCCGGGGAAATTCTGCGCGGCGAGACAATCGGCCATCGAGAGTTCGTACGACAGATCCCACCGGTTCAGAGATCGACCAAGGCTCTTGCGATCTGTGCAGTTTCTGACGATGAAGATCTGATCCGGGGCAAACTCTATCGCGTAAAGATTTTGGCAAGCGGCAAAATTACTGTTAAGGACGAAAGCGGTGAGGCTGTGCTATGTGATCCGTCGGATTTCGTTCTCGTAAAATTTCAGCCCGCAGTAGCACGAAGAATAGGTAAGATCCTCGATGGTGTCGCGGCCTGAGCCAAACTCGGAGAATTTCAGTGAGAAAACAACTAACTACTTTACTATTGGGTGCCTTCGCCCTGTCGATATTCTGCGTTGATCTGCGTGCGCAGTCCTCGGGCGACGAGGCCACGCTCATCGCTAAGGCCCGCAAGATACACGACGACGTGATTACGCTCGACACGCATAACGATATTAACGTCGCCAACTTTACCGACAAGGTAAATTACACTCAGGATCTACCAAATCAGGTTAACATCCCGAAGATGCGAAAGGGTGGGCTCGACGTGTCTTGGCTGATCGTTTACACCGGCCAGGGTGAGTTAAATGATGTCGCTTACGAACGCGCATACAAGAGTGCGATCGACAAATTTGAGGCGATTCATCGACTCACAAAACAGATCGCACCGAACGACATCGAGCTTGCTCTGACCAGCAAGGACGTTAAACGTATCGCAAAGGCGAAGAAGCTCGTGGCAATGATCGGTGTTGAAAATGCCTATCCGCTCGGCACTGATATCAGCCGCGTCAAGGAATTTGCCGATCGTGGTGCCCGTTATATGTCCCTCGCACACAACGGCCACAGCCAGCTTGCGGATTCGAACACCGGCGAAGCTGACGGCAAATGGATCCACAACGGCCTCAGCGACCTTGGCAAAAAAGCCATCGCCGAAATGAACAAATGGGGTATCATGGTCGACCTCTCGCATCCGTCGAAACAGGCAAATCTACAAGCTATCCAATTGAGCAAAGCTCCCGTTATCGCCTCGCATTCGGGTGCACGTGCATTGTGCGACCATAGCCGCAATCTCGATGACGAGCAGCTTGCGGCCATCAGACAGAATCGCGGCGTCGTCCAAACCGTCGCGTTTCGCAGCTACGTGAGCAAAGAAAAGAGCGCTCTGAGAGCAGCAAAGACCGCTGAGATCACGACCGAACTCGCAAAGGCCGAGAACTTCACGGTCATTCCGAGAGCCGACGTCATGCGCCTGCCCGAGGCCGAGCGAAATGAGTACATGACGAAATTGACCGCATTTCGCACCAAAACAAATCCCATTATCCGCGAACGCCTAAAAGACGTAGCACCTGACGTGAACGTCAAAGACTTCGTCAACCACATCGATTATCTGGTCAAAAAGATCGGTATCGACCATGTCGGCATCAGCTCCGATTTTGACGGCGGCGGCGGTGTCGAAGGCTGGGACAACGCCGCAGAGACCTTCAATGTAACTCTCGAACTCGTCCGCCGAGGTTACACAGAAAAACAGATCGCAAAACTATGGAGCGGAAATTTGCTGCGGGTTCTGGACGACGTCCAAAAGGTCGCAAAAAGACTGCAGAAGTAAGAATAAGCGATAGAGAATTTGAGATCCTTCAATATATCTTAGAAGATCCGCCGCGAACGAAAACAAACCGCTGTTTTCCACGGTTAGGACGCGTTCGCTTCGATCCAGGCGGCAAACATGCCGATATTATTGCTGCCGTATTTTATCCAGGCGAAACCGTTCTCGCCCCATTTTTCGCCGTAGGAATTTTTGATGAGCCAGGCTTGTTTGCTGTCGTCCCAGCCGATAATCAAGACAACGTGATTTATCGTGCGATTATTCTTTTCGTTGAAAACCCCGCTTTTGTAATCGCGAAAACATTCGTCAAAGAAAATGCCGGCAACTACGGGGCCGCGCTTGACCAGAGCAGTCTTTAGTTCTTCAACCGTTGGGACCTTATCCGGCGGCGAACTGACATAGTCCCAAGCCAATGCTTTGAAGTATCCGACAGCGGGTTTGCAAACAAATTTTTGCCCTTTTTTGTATTCGCTGCCAACACCTTTTATTCTTTCATCGATTCCGCCATTCGCATCCGGGACCCCTAAAACCATGCCGTCCTTGTATCCCATCGGAATACCTTTTTTGTAAACCATAAAATCAAAGACCCTTCCATGCCAACCTGAATTGCAGATCTCCGCTTTCTTGATCGGCATGCAGTTCAGCAGATCCTGGACATACGGCACGCGCGTTTCCACACTTGTTGCTCCAATAACCGCCGAGATCCCGCCGGGATCTTCACAACGGATGCGGACACTGACCCCGTTTTCTTTATCGATCGCATTTTTCGAAATATTCGCGGTGGTCGCAGATGTGGTGGCGAATGCCCAACACGTATTGCAGCCATCGCCCTGATCCATGACGG
>JBEBGA010000088.1:0-9667 GCA_040081695.1 Pyrinomonadaceae bacterium | reverse complement strand
AAAGTCGAGCAGGTCGTCCGGCTGATCCGTTCCAAGGGCGTTGGCGTTTATTTTGTAACGCAAAACCCGGCTGACATCCCCGAAAAGGTGTTGGCGCAGCTTGGCAACCGCGTCCAACACGCTCTGCGGGCATACACGCCGCAGGAGCAAAAGGGCGTCCGTGCTGCCGCATCGTCGTTCCGCGTCAATCCGGCTCTTGATACCGAAACGGTCATCACCGAGCTTGGTGTCGGCGAGGTTTTGATCTCGACACTCGATGAAAAAGGCGTGCCGACGATGGTCGATCGTGCGTTCGTTGTGCCGCCCGCCGGTCACATCGGGCCGATCACGCCGGAACAACGCGCCGCATTGATCGCAAATTCACTTGTCGCCGGGGCTTATGAAACACCCATCGACCGCGAATCGGCATTTGAAAAATTGTCCGTGCTGCACGAAGCCAAAATGGCCGAGCAGCAAGCGGCGGCCGAAGCAGAGGCGGTCGCAAAACAGGAAAAAGAACAGATAAAAGCTGAAAAAGCTGCTGCGCGAGCACCGGACTCGATGTGGGAATCGATCGGCAAGAGCGCCGTTCGGTCAGCCAGCACGAGTATGGCACGGTCGATCGGAACAAAGCTCGTTCGAGGCGTTCTCGGCAGTTTGCTAGGGGGAAAGAAAAGCTGGTTCTAGATGCGAGACTGGAGCACATTTACACGACGGATCACCGTTGACGCACCGGTAAAGACGATCTATGATGCTTGGGCCGTACCGTCGCAGATCGTGCGCTGGTTTCTACGAACGGCAGAATACGTCGGGTTCGACGGTAACCATAAGGACCGCGATACGGCGGTTGCCGAGGGTGATGCGTATCTTTGGCGTTGGCACGGATACCTTGATGACGTCAATGAGAGCGGCATTATTGAGGACGCAAATGGAACTGATCGGTTTGCTTTCACTTTCACTCAGAATTGTCTTGTAACCGTCACGATCAAAAGTGACGGCGGCGAGACGGTCGTCGAGCTGACCCAAAGCCGAAAACCCGAAGACGAAAACCACGGCATTTACGTCGATTGTTCGTATGGCTGGACGTTTTTTCTTGCCAATCTAAAATCGGTGCTTGAGGGTGGACTCGACCTGCGAAACAGGAACGTCGATATTCAAAACGTTGTGAATGCTTGAGGTGCTAGATGGCAAAAACAAACACATTATTATTGGTGGGCACAGCAAAAGGCTTGTTTATACTACGCCGCGGCGGCAACGGCCAATGGTCGATAAAAGGGCCGCATTTTGCCGGACGCGCAGTATATTCGGCGTTTCTCGATCAGCGAAAGGGCGGCAATGAGATGTGGGCAGGTCCCGTAAGCTGGCATTTTGGAGCCGAGCTTTGCAAAAGCACCGACATGGGGGCGACGTGGGACGAGCCGGAAAACCGTCGGATCAAGATGCCGGCGAATACGAAAAAGTCGCTTGAGAATATCTGGCAGATCGCTCCGGGGGCCGACCCGAAAACGCTTTACGTCGGCGTTGCGCCGGCAGCGGTTTTTGAGTCGCATGACGGCGGCGAGACGTTCAAATTGAACAAAGGGCTGTGGTCGCATCCGCACCGTAAGAAATGGACGCCCGGCTTTGGGGGGCTCGCGGTTCACACGATCGTCACCAATGCGAAGAACCCAAATGATCTAAAGATCGCGATTTCGACCGGCGGTGTTTATCAATCAGCCGACGGTGGCGAGAGCTGGAAGGTGACTAACACCGGAGTCAAAGCGTATTTCCTGCCCGATCCGTATCCGGAATTTGGCCAGTGCGTGCATAAGATAGCCCGCCATCCACGAAAGAAAAATCTCTTCTTCCTCCAAAACCATCACGGCGTCTATCGCAGCCGCGACGGCGCCATGACGTGGCAAGAGATCGAGAGCGGGTTGCCGTCAAACTTTGGTTTTGGCCTGACCGTCTCGGAAAGCGGTTCTGTCTTTATCGTCCCGCTGCAAAAGGATGCCGAGCGGTTCACTTGCGATGGGAAGCTCCGTGTCTATCGCTCACGCGACGAAGGCAAATCGTGGGAACCTCTTGCCAAGGGCCTGCCGCAAAAAAATGCGTACGAGGTCATCCTCCGCGACGCGGTCGCCTCGGTCGGCGACAATATTTTCTTCGGCACAAAGAACGGCAAACTCTACGGCTCGTCAAACGATGGCGACTCGTGGAAACTGATCGAAGGCTCACTGCCCGAGATCTGCTGTGTTAAGGCCTATTCTTTATGAGCAACAAATATGGGATCCCCGACGCAGACGAAGCGATGATCCGGCAACGCGATAAGGTCTGCGCGTATTGCGGAAAGACAATGATATTTCCGTTTGACCGGACGCGGCAGGTTGATTCAGCAACGATAGAACACCTTAGTCATCTGCGCCCTTTTTACTTTCACGAGGGGATGACATCCGACAACATAGTTATTTGCTGCGGAGAATGTAATTCACGCCGAGGGGCTTTGCCATTGCTGGACTGGTTCGAAACGAAATATTGTGTTGACAGGGGGATTAGTGCAGATTCTGTATCCCAACCTGTTAAGAATTATTTGAGGAACCTGCAAGCCTCATAATCGCCTTATGGTCACAGTTCATCTTTCAGGACATCTAAAACCGTTCTCCAACGGCAAGGTCGAAGTGAGTTTGGCGGGCGAGTTTACGACCGTCGGTGCTGTTCTCGATTCGCTTTGGCAGCAACACGCCGCTCTTCGCGACCGTGTCTTGAACGAGCAAGGCGAGATCCGCCAGCATGTAAACATCTTTGTCGGCAGCGATGATGTAAAGCGGTTAAAAGGTCTTGCAACGAAGATCAGTTCAAACGACCTGTATATCTTTAACGCTGTGAGTGGCGGTTAGTAGATCAAAAACGACTTTCGAAGCTCTTTAAATTCAGACAATCCATTCGCCCAATCAGCTTCGATTTCCTTCAGTGAAGAGCCACCTTCGATTTGTTTGCGGATCTTGTCCGTTCCGCAGACGATGTCCATCGGGTTGCGGCCAAATTCGTATTCGTAATCATTTTGCCGCCATTGGAATTTGTCGGTGTACATATCGTACGCGGTCTTTACCATTGCAACGCCGACGATTACAGGTGTGAAAGCGTCGCGGTCGGTGACGTGGATCTGAACGCCGGAGCAAGTCTCGCCGGCAAACTCAGAGAACCACGGCTCAAAATAGGCGTGGCGGAATTTTACGCCCGGAAAATCAAACGCCTTGAGAGCTTCGGCCCATGCTTTGCCGTCGATGTAAGGGGCACCGTTTAGTTCAAAAGGTTTTGTCGTGCCGCGTCCTTCGCTTAGCTCTGTGCCTTCGAGATATACAGTCGCGGGGAAGACGACGCAGGTGTCGATGGTTGGAATATTTGGGCTCGGAAGTATCCAGGGCAAACCTGTTTCCTCAAACCACATTTCGCGATTCCAGCCGGTCATCTCGACGATTTCGAGATCGCAGTTGATGTTCCAATGTGAGTTGAACATCTTAGCCATTTCCCCGATCGTCATGCCCGGACGTGTCGGCAATTCAAACTGTCCGACGAATGACGTGAATTCCGTTTCGGTGACATTGCCCTCGACCGCCACGCCGGTGATCGGATTGGGCCGGTCGCAGACGACGACCTTTTTGCCGTATTTGGCGGCGGACATCATACAGTACGCCATCGTGTAGGTATAGGTGTAGATGCGGCAGCCGACGTCTTGCAGATCGACGACAAAGGTGTCGATCTCGTCGCACATTTCTTCGGTGGGTATACGGGTTTCGCTATACAGCGAATAGATCATCTTGCCCGTCCGTGTGTCACGAACGTGCGGCGTCTCGATCATGTTGTACTGAACGTCGCCGCGAATGCCGTGCTGCGGGCCGAAATACGCCGTGACGTTGATCGCGTCATTAGCCTCAAATGCGTCGGCAACGTGAGCAAAACTGTCCGGCAAAACCGACGCGGGATTGCAGACGAGCCCAATCCGCTGACCTTTGAGGGTATCGACTTTTTCAGAGAGGAGGCGTTCGACGCCGAGTATTGTTCTGCTCATATTAGAAATTGCCCACGAAACACTCGAAAGACACGAAATATCAGAAGATGCTTTCGTGTCTTTCGTGCATTTCGTGGGCTAAAGTCTTAGTCTAGGCTTCGACGGTCGGGGCTCCCGGAGCGTTTGATTTGACCGAAGCGATACCGTTTTCCATCGCGGCGGCTGATTCGTACATCTCGCTCTTACCGATGACCTGGCCGTTGCTCGCCTTGAGGTTGAAATACGGTTTCCCGTTTGACGATTCTTTACGCTCGTAGCGGGCGTCGTCGCCGGCATTTTTTGAAACCGACTCGATACCGTTCTCAGCGGCTGATTTTGACTCATACATCTCTGACGAGAGGATGATCTGGCCGTTGCCGGCTTTGAGGTTAAAATGATATTTACCGTTGCTCGATGTTTTTAATTCAAATTTTCCTGCCATTTTCTTTCTCCTTTGTGTGATGCCCTAGGTAATAAAACACGTATCGTATAGCGAATAAAATATCGCACAGGTTTGCCTGCGTAGCAACCTAAACTATTCAAGAAAATCATGCGGCATATCACGCGGGGCGAGTGCATTTGTCTTGATCACGCGGGCACAGCCGTTCCAACGGAGGATCGCATCGTCGTTGCCGACGGGACGCATTGCTTCGGCGGTCTCAAAACAATCCATCGCCTGACGAAACAGCTCATACGCCCCGACGCCGCCCTTTGCGAGCGAAGCCTTTGCCCGTCGCTCGTACATGATGCCGGTATAATAGCTGCGCGAATAATCGTCCTTGATGCGTGTCAGATACTCGGCAACGCGGGCGTCGCCGACAGCGTAATCTTTGCCAAACCGGTCGCTCATCGCGAGTACGATGTTGATCAACGCCTCTTGATTTTCGGGTTCAATCGCAAGGATGTCGAGATAGATGCTCTCGGCTGCACCGGGTTCGTTTAACAGGCGATAGCGGTTTGCCTTTTCTAAAGCGGCGGTGACCGCCTCAGGATGTAATGGTTTTAACTCGAACATAGCGTTAGCCCGCCTTGGTCTTGGCAAATTCCTTTTCGTTTCGCCACCAGTTTATGTAGCCCATTATAAGACCAAAAACGGTCGCGTGGAAAAAGAAAGTCATCCACGTGCGCGAAGCACTGAAATATTGGCCAAACGTCTGCCCCTCGTCACGTAGAAAAAAATATCCAACAACCTGCAACACAACTGCGAAAGGCCCGCCGGTGATGATGATGCCGTCCATCAATAGAAATCGTACAAGTCCGCGTTCGCGTTTTATCGCCCAGTCGGCTTCGGAATATTTCATTTTTTTCGAAACAGCTTGACCAGTCTTTTTAACGGATCGTAATACTCGTCAACAACGCGTTCCTTGAGCGGAATGATCGCGTTATCGGTGATCGTAATGTGTTCTGGGCAGACCTTTGTGCAGCATTTTGTGATGTTGCAATAGCCGATGCCGTGCATGTCTTTGAGGTCGCCGGTACGGTCCTCGGTGTCGAGCGGGTGCATCTCGAGGGCGGCGGCATAAACGAGAAACCGAGGGCCGATAAACTCTTCGTGCTTGTTATGGTCACGCAAAACGTGGCACACATCCTGACAGAGGAAACACTCGATGCATTTTCGAAACTCCTGTACGCGGTCAACGTCTTCTTGCGACATTCGCCAAGTGCCGTCCTCGGCGTCGGGTGCACGCGGCTTGAATTTCTTGATGCGTTTTTTGACCTCGTAATTCCACGAGACGTCGGCGATAAGATCTTTGATTGGCGGAAACGCACGTATCGGTTCGATCGTAACGGGCTGGTCGAGCGGTATCGTGTCAAGCCGCGTCATGCACATCAGCTTTGGCATACCGTTGATCTCAGCCGAACACGAACCGCATTTCCCAGCCTTGCAGTTCCAACGGCAAGCGAGATCCGGAGCCGATTCGGCTTGTATCTGATGAACGGCGTCGAGCACGACCATACCCTCGCCGACCTCGGTCTGGTAATCAACCATCTCCGCCGTATCACGCCCGCCGCGTCTGATGCTAAAGGTTGCTTTCATATCTTCAGGAAGATTTAGCCACGAATTACACGAATGTCACGAATCGGAAAGCACTCTTATTCGTGCTATTCGTGTAATTCGTGGCAAAACTCTCTTATCCCATTTCTTCGATCACTTCTTTCAAATAATCAGGCATTTCGGGGATCGGGATCTTTGAGATCTCCATCCCGCCGTCCGCTGATTTTTTGAGCGAATAGTTAAATTTGGCAAACTCAGGATCTTTGCCCGGAAAATCGTCGCGAAAATGCCCGCCGCGGCTTTCTTTTCGTTCGATAGCGGCACGAGCGATGGCTTCGGAAACGATCAGCAAATTGTGCAGATCGAGAGCCGTGTGCCAGCCCGGGTTGAAATCGATATTGCCGGGAACAAACGTTCGTGCCGCACGGCTTTTCAACGCGTCGAGCCCATTTAAGGCCTCGACCATTTCGTCGTGCTGGCGGACAATGCCGACATTTGCCTGCATCATTTCCTGTAGGTCATGCTGGATTGTATATGGATTTTCGCCGCCGTCGCGATCAAACGGTTCGAGCGCCGCTTTTGCCGTTTGTTCGATCGCCGCATTGTCGAGCGTGCCGTGGCCGTTCTCCTTGGCAAAGATCGCGGCGTGTTCACCGGCACGTTTGCCAAAGACGATCAGGTCCGATAGCGAGTTGCCACCGAGACGGTTCGCACCGTTAATACCAGCCGCGCATTCACCGGCCGCAAAAAGTCCCGGAACTGTCGATTCCTGTGTGTCCGCATTTACACGAATACCGCCCATGACGTAGTGCGTCGTCGGGCCGACCTCCATCGGCGTGGTCGTAATGTCGAGGTTGGCGAGCTGTTTGAACTGGTGATACATGCTCGGCAATTTCTTTTTGATGTGCTCTGGTGCGTCTTTGATCTTTTCTTTGATCCACGCGATGTCGAGATAAACCCCGCCGTGCGGCGAACCGCGCCCGGCCTTTACCTCGCGCATGATGCATCGGGCGACGTGGTCGCGAGTGAGTAATTCCGGCGGGCGGCGGGCATTTTTATCGCCGGTCACGTAACGCCAGCCTTCTTCTTCGGTGTCGCTTGTCTGATCTTTATAATTGTCCGGGATGTCGTCAAACATAAAGCGCTTGCCTTCGCTGTTACGCAAAATGCCGCCTTCGCCGCGAACGCCTTCGGTCACCAAAATGCCGCGAACGCTCGGCGGCCAGACCATGCCGGTCGGGTGGAACTGGATAAATTCCATATCGATCAGCTCGGCCCCGGCGTCATAAGCAAGAGCGTGGCCGTCGCCTGTGCCTTCCCAGCTGTTCGAAGTGATTTTGTACGCGCGGCCGATGCCGCCGGTCGCGAGGATGACGGCTTTTGCTTTGTAGATACGAAAACGTCCGTGCTCACGTTCGTAGGCGAGACATCCGATGACGCGGTCGCCGTCTTTCAAAAGCGAAAGCACTGTGACCTCCATATAGACCTCGATGCCCTGATGGATGCCGTGGTCCTGGAGAGTGCGAATTAGTTCAAGACCCGTGCGGTCACCGACGTGTGCAAGTCGCGGATAGCGATGGCCGCCAAAGTTTCGCTGGTTGATGCGGCCATCCTTTGTCCGGTCAAAAACCGCTCCCCAGCCCTCAAGCTCACGCACACGATCCGGTGCCTCTTTCGCGTGCAGCTCTGCCATACGCCAGTTGTTAACGTACTGGCCGCCGCGCATCGTGTCGGAAAAATGGACTTTCCAGTTGTCGCGGTCGTCATTGTGGCCCATTGCCGCCGCCATGCCGCCCTCGGCCATAACGGTGTGAGCTTTGCCAAGCAAAGATTTGCAGATCAGGCCGACCGAAACACCCGCTCCGGATGCCTCAATAGCCGCCCGCAAACCGGCACCACCGGCACCGATGACGATAACGTCGTGTTCAAATGTTGGGTAATCAGTCATTAAAAAATTCTAAAGTCAGTCCAAATGCCCATTGAGCACATGCGTACGTAAAAATCCGAAAATCCGACCCAAAACAAACTGCACCATGCAAAGAGCATATGCCGCGTGTTCAGACGGCTGACGAATTGATAGATCTTGTATCTTGCGGCGCGTTTTGACAGCTCATCAAAGCGTCCGGCGACCAAATGGCGCAGGCTGTGACAGCCGAGGGTATATGATCCCAGCAAAATGACGTTCAATGTCAGGACGATCGTGCCGATGCCGATGCCAAAATGTTTTTTGCCGTCAGCACCGACAAAGAACATTGCGTGAACCGCGTCGTATGCCAGTATCAACAGAAATACGAGGGCGAGATACAAAAAATACCGATGGGCATTTTGCAGAATGAGCGGAAATTTCTTTTCGCCGCGATATTTGTGACGAGGTTCTCCGACCGCACAGCCCGGCGGGTCGGCCCAAAAAGCCTTGTAATAAGCCCCGCGATAGTAATAACAGGTAAATCGAAATCCGCCAGGGGCCCACAATATCAACATCGCCGGCGTCATCATCAGGATCTTTGGTATCCAGCTAGGCCAGCCTCCGAGCCAGGCGTGATCCGTGAGCGGCTGTCCGGCCGCTTCCCAGATCAGGGGTGAATACATCGGCGAGATGTATGGACCAAATGAGTAATGCTGCCCCTGAAAAGCCGCCCACGTCGAATATACTATGAACGCCGAAAACCCGAGAAAAGTCAGCACCGATGGTATCCACCACCCGTCTTTTCTCATCGTCTCGCCAAAACCGCGTCGCGTTATCTGAACCAGATTTGCCGCCATAAGCCGCTAAATTGCCCTTAAATTATTGCTTTGAAATCAGATATTGTTTTACGCGAAAACTAAGCTCAAGTCAAACAAATCACGGGTTCACGATTCGCGGCTATGTGTGCGGCCGAAAGTAACCGTTAGATCCAACAACTTTTCGCATACCTCATCCGTCAATTGACCGTCTTTTAGCCGCCATTCCCAATTACCGCTTGCTGTCGCGGGAGTGTTCATTCGCGATCCAGTGCCGAGGCCGAGCAGATCCTGCGCCGGGATAATCGTGGTGTCGGCGACCGAGGCGAGAGCCGCACGAATCAGATCCCAATGAATATTCTTGCCCGTTATCTCCAAGTATTTGCGGCAATGTGTCTTGACATTTTTTGGAGCCGACGCGTACCAGCCCGCGATCGTGTCGTTGTCGTGGGTGCCGGTGTAGGCGACGCAGTTTTGCGGGTAATTGTGCGGCAGGTCGCGGTTAAAGGCATCGCCGCCAAACGCGTATTGCAGTATGCGCATGCCGGGAAAACCAAATTCATCACGCAGAACCTCGACCTCCGCAGTGAGAGAACCGAGATCCTCGGCGATAACGGGCAGATGCCCGATGCGGGACCTGAGCATCGTGAAAAATTCGCGTCCCGGCACGCTTGCCCAGCTGCCGTTTTCTGCGGTTTTATCGCCACCGGGCACTTCCCAGTTACGGACAAAGCCGATGAAATGATCGAGCCTGACGGCGTCGGTCACATCCCGGAATACCCAGACGAAGCCGCCGCTCCCATCGACGGACGGGATCGGGGAACGAGTCTGCTCGATGACTCGGCCGGCCCCCGTGCTGTTCGTCAGCGTGATCCGTCGACCGTGAGCTGGCTGCGACTCATCGCTGACGTCGACAAACGGCAGCACCTCCGCCAGCGGCTGAC
>JBEBGA010000407.1:0-2517 GCA_040081695.1 Pyrinomonadaceae bacterium | reverse complement strand
GCTCCACAGCCCGCCGAAGCTGCTCCGGCACAGGCGGATGCCCCTGTGGCCGAAGAGAAAAAGGAAGAAAACGGCATAGATTTTTCGTTCAACAAGCTGCGAAATCCAAAAGTGCGCGGCAAGGATATGGACATGCGGACGCGTGTAAAATACACCATTCTCGAATCGCTCATCCAGATATTCTGGCTGCCAATGCAGATCCTCGTGTTTTCGTTTTCTGCTATCATAGTTGCATTGCTCTATTTGAAAACCCGGCTGGCTGGTGGTGAATCGATGAACGAGCTGCTCGAACGATTTGAGGACGATGAACGCCCCCGTAAGAAATGGCAAGAACGCGTCCGAGCACGCCTTATCCAATCCGGCCGGATACCGAGCAAACCATGATCAGATGCGGCTTGCGATAATCAGATCCCTTTTAATTACAGCGGTCACACTCGCGTTTTGGCTCACTACGCCCGCGCAGGAAGTGACGCGCGAGCTGAAAGTAACGTCGGGTGCGACGGTCGAGATCATCAATCGTTATGGCCGTGTTGGCGTAAAAGCTGAGGCTGTTGCAGACGAAAAAACTCCGTCGGGTAAGTTGACCGCATCATCGCCAAAAGGTGTTTCCGATGCTGAGATCAAGCTCGTTGGAGCCGGTGGCAAAACTACAATAACAGTCGTGTCTGCGGATCCGCGAAAGCGTATCGATCTCGTCCTCACTCTGCCGGAACGATCTAGTATTATCGTCCAAACAGACGCCGGTGCCGTTGAGGTGAACGGCAATTTTGCTTCTGTTGCTGCAACGACGGATACGGGTACGGTAGCGGTAGATGTGCCGGACGAAGATATCACTTATAACTTGCTCTGGACGGAATCGAAACCGCGTGTTGTCGCCGATTTTGATCTCGCCGCAATTAAAGAAAAGAGCGCCGGGCGGTTTGAGATCCGCGGACGTCGAAGCGACGTCGAAGTTAAAAATAAAAAGGCAAAAGGCAAAAGTGCGGAACCCGGGTCTGATGATCTGCTAACAACTAAGGGTGCCGAACAGCCGAATCCCGTCAAGCTCGACCTGACTACTGCACGCGGGATCATTTTGATCAACGTTCCACCAAATGAGGTGATGAGCGATCTGCGCGAGCGGCCGTTGACCAACGCGGCAAAGGCGATCGTTCGCAGCGGCGACAGCTTACTGATGGAGGCGATACGGCGGGCGGCGCCGAAATATTACGGTGATTACGCACGCAGCCTGCCCCCGATGATGTTTGAGCCAAAGTTCTCAGCCAAATCGGCCCAGACTGAGAATCCGAACGCCTCGCTAAAGACCGCTTTGGTTCGGGTGATGGATCTAAAGAACCGCTCGATCGCCGGTCTAACTGCAAACGATTTCGAGATCACCGAGAGCGGCACACCACGCGAGATCGTTTCGGTCGAGCGATCGACGGCTTCATTCAACCTTGTGCTGCTGCTGGATGTCTCTGGCAGCGTTGAAAATTACGTCAATTTTATCCGCAAGGCGGCACGGGCGTTTGTAAATACGGTCGATGAAAAAGACCGCGTCTCGATCGTGATCTTTAACGATGATGTTAAGGTGCTGTCAAAATTTACGACCGACAAAGGCAAGCTATCGGAGAGCCTCGACACCTTTGATGCCGGCGGCGGCACTGCCTATTACGATGCTCTTGCTTATGCGGTAAGCGATACACTGAGGCAATTTAAGGGCGAACGCACAGCAATTGTTATTCTAACGGATGGCGACGACAACCGCTCTTTCCTGGCGTTTGATTCGCTCGCCGGATCCATTCAGGAAAGCGGGGCATTGATCTATCCGCTCTATGTGCCTTCCGGTCTGATCGCCGCTGCGGCAGCAAATCCGAACGCTGATATCGATCCCGTTCGCCGCAAATATATGTCCGTCTCGGCCAAGGCCAAGGACGAGGGGGAAAAGCTCGCACGCGTATCGGGCGGCGTCTATTATCCGATCAAAGAGATCGCCGAGATCCAAAAAGCCTATGAGGACATCGTCGTCCAACTCCGGTCGGCTTATAGCATCACTTTCCGATCCGAGACCTCGAGCGGCAATTCACCGCGTTTGAAAATAAAAAGTAATCGTGACGGAACGTTTGCTACGGTCACGTCGGTGACCGCAGCCCAGTAAAACAAGAATTTTGGATAACGAACATTTGCATACATTATTTGACGACACCGAGCATCGTCCGTTGACCGTTACGGAGTTGAATGCCGAGGTCAAGGATTTGCTAGAGCGCGGGTTTTCGGGCGTTTGGGTCGAGGGCGAGGTGACGGGGTTTGTGGCGGCCGCGTCGGGGCATTGGTATTTTACGCTCAATGACGGGACATCGCAGATCCGGGCCGTTTGCTGGAAAGGGACGAATTTTCGCATTCGATTTAAGCCGCAAAACGGCATCGCTGTGAGGGTTCGCGGAAAGGTGACGCTTTATCCGGCGAGGGGCGAGTGCCAGCTGGTGGTCGAGTCGCTTGAGCCGTCGGGCGAAGGGGCTCTGCGGGCGGCATTTGAGC
>JBEBGA010000406.1:0-2518 GCA_040081695.1 Pyrinomonadaceae bacterium | reverse complement strand
TCTTTACGCATCCGCTCGACAGATTCGGTAACGCCGATCGCGTCCCACGCTTCGAAAACACCAACTTCCCACCCAAAACCCCACTTGATCGCGTTGTCGATCTCGACGATCGTATCGGCGATCTCAGGTATGCGGTTGGCGGCGTAACGCGAGACTCGCGAAGTCGTTTTCCAGAGGAATTCGCCAACACGGTCGTCGCCCCAAACGAGAGCTTTGACGCGTTTTCCTTTGTCCTCAATACCTTTTGCAGCATCAAGCGATGGGAATTTTGTTTTGACCTGAGGCTTGTATTCGAATGTCGTGAGGTCGAGTTCGAGAATAACGCGTTTGCCCTCGGCGTCCTTTGATTTCTTAAAGAACCCGCCTTTTGTCTTGTCCCCAAGCAGCTTTTTGTCGAGCAGGGTCTGAATAAGTTGTGGAAGAACAAAAACATCGCGGTCTTCGTCATCGGGCACTGCCGGATAGAGATTATTTGTAACGTGCGCCGTCACATCGAGGCCGACGAGGTCTGACGTGCGAAACGTCGCCGACGACGCGTGGCCGATGGCCTTGCCGGTCATCTGATCGACCTCGGTCGGAGTCCACCCGCCCGCGATCATCTCGTGGATGGTCGCCATCATGCCAAAAACGCCGATGCGGTTGGCAATAAAATTGGGGCGATCCTTTGCAGGAACGACGCCTTTGCCAAGCCGCTGGTCGAGAAAACCGGAGATCTTACAAGCGATCTCGCCGCTTGTTTTGCTGCCGGGTATCACCTCGACAAGCTTCATATAACGCGGCGGATTAAAGAAATGGATGCCGACGAAGTGCGCTTTGAAATCATCCGAAAACGGCTCAGCGATCGAATCGATCGGTATGCCGCTGGTGTTGGACGCGATCACCGCTCCGGGCTTGCGGTGCTTATCGACTTCAGCGTAAAGTTTGTGCTTGATCTCAAGGTTTTCGACGACAGCCTCGATGACAAAATCACAGTCTTTGATCTTGTGCAGATCGTCGGTGAAATTGCCGGTCGTGATCAGCTTGGCGTTGTCCGCAAGCATAAACGGCGCGGGCTTTAACTTTTTAGCTGCTTCGAACAGCGAATTGACGATCTGGTTTTTGTCCGTGATCGATTCGTCCTGCGGTGCGATGTCGAGCAGTAGCGTCGGAATACCGGCGTTCGATAGATGTGCGGCGATGCCCGCTCCCATTGTTCCCGCACCTAAAACTGCGGCTTTTGCGATGTTCATAACTTGTCCTTACTTCCCAAATTTTAGCGCGTCTAATTGCAGGAATTATAACTGAATGAATGTTCATTCAGCAAGCTCAAAGTGAAACCCCGTTATATAATTTTCTTTGCGTTATCTTTGCGTCTCTGCGATTTAGCGAGAAACTTCACCCCCGTTGAGCCGCACAGTCCGCAGAGTAAAACAATGATTCTAAAATCGGTCGATCACCGTCACGCCGGTTGCCGAAAAACTATTCATATCGACAAGTTCGACAATTGACTCTTCGAGCGTAATGGTTTTACCGATCAGCTTTTGCGGCTCGAGTTTTCCGATGCGGATCATCTCAAGCATTTCGGGATAGCGATGTGCCTGCATTCCGTGGCTGCCGATGATCTCAAGCTCGCGGCCGATGATCTTGTCTATTGGGATCGGCGTGATGTGTTTGCCCGATTCCATAATACCGACCTGGATGTGTTTGCCCCGTTTTCTTAAAGAAGAAATCGAATTGAAAAGGATATCGTGATGACCGAGAGCGTCGATCGAGATGTGGGCACCACCCTCGGTAATATCCAGAATTGCGTCAGCCGGATTTCCGTAGGATGAATTGATGACAACCTCGGCTCCGATCGAGCGGGCAAATTGCAGCTTGTCTTCGGCGATGTCAATGGCAATCACGCGAGCCCCAAACGCGGCTGCGATCATGATCGCCGACAGCCCGACACCGCCGCAGCCGTGAACGGCGACCCATTGTTCGGCGGCAACCTTACCCTGATCGACGACGGCACGATACGAGGTTGCAAATCTACAACCCAACGAAGCGGCTGTCATAAAATCGATCTCGTCGGGCAAACGAACAAGATTGGTGTCGGCATATTCGATGGCGACAAATTCGGCAAATCCTCCCCACGCAGTAAAACCAGGCTGAAATTGGCTATCGCAAACCTGTTGATCGCCGTTAATGCATGGCTCACAGACTCCGCATCCACAAACAAACGGCAGGGTAACACGATCACCCAATTTGAAATTTGAAGTTTCAGCTCCGAGAGCGACTACCTCACCCGCAAGCTCATGTCCCGGTACATGCGGCAGCTTGATGTCGGGGTCATTGCCCATCCAGCCATGCCAATCGCTGCGGCAGATGCCGCACGCTTTGACCGCGAGCACAACGCCCGTCGGTGACGGCTCGGGGTCGGCGACTTCGGTCACGGTTATTGGCCCTTTGAATTCGTTATAGACGGCTGCTTTCATTGAATTACAGAGCTAATAAATTGCTCTTGACATGTAATCGAAATCGGTTGATACTTCTCAAG
>JBEBGA010000087.1:0-9687 GCA_040081695.1 Pyrinomonadaceae bacterium | reverse complement strand
AGAGCCCTCGGCGATCCACGCTGCCATTTCGTCAAAGCTGGTGTCGACGACGTCACCGCCGCTTTCGACCTGCCATATCTCGTTGTTGGTCTCGAGTTCCATACGGGTTTAGGCAACCAGCTCCAGGACGACATCATCGTCGGTCGTGGCTTCGGCCGCTCGTTTTTCAGCCATTTGACGTACAATGCCGTTGGCGACCTCGCCGGCATTACACGCATCAACAAGAGCCTCGACGACATCGGATTGATAACGTGTGCCGACGAAAGAGCGAAGGCGTTCGAGGGCGGGCTGGAGTTCCATTCCCTTTGAATAAGGACGGTCGATGGTCATCGCGTCAAAGGTGTCGGCGACCGAGACGATCTTTGCCTGCAGCGGGATCTGGTCGCCGGTCAGGCCTTTCGGATAGCCTTTGCCGTTGACCATTTCGTGGTGCATGACCATGCCCGGGAGGTACGGCTCCATCGCGGGAATCTGCGACATGATCTTGTAGCCCTTCATCGGGTGGGTCTTCATGATCTCAAATTCTTCGTCGGTCAGAGCCGCGGGTTTTTTGAGAATTGCATCATCGACGGCGATCTTGCCAACGTCATGAAGCAAAGCGCTGATACGAAGCGTTTCAAGCTCATCGGCGGGCATATTCATCCGTTTGCCGATGGCGACTGAAATGCGGGCGACACGCTCGGAATGGCCGCGTGTGTATTTGTCCTTGCCGTCAATAGCTGCGGAGAGGGCTTTGACTGTGCCGACAAAAAGCTCACGGTTTTCTTCGGCGGCTTTGGCGAGATTGGCGATCTGGTCCTCGATCTTGCCGCCCATCATGTTAAATGTCTCGGCGAGTGTGCCGATCTCGGTGATGTTTTCGGTCTCGACACGAGCCGAAAAATCGCCACCGGCGATCTGTTTGGCAGCACCGACCAGCCGCAATAGAGGTGTTGTCATAAACCGGGACAAGATAAATCCGGCAACCAACGCAAAAACCGCAAACGCCATGCTTATAAGCCAAGTTTGCGACCGCATTTCACCGACAGACGCAAGGGCATGCTTTTCGTCTTGCATCGCGATGACGCCAACGTTATAGCCGTCCGCGACGCTTGCGGTCGAATATGCTCCGATCATATCGTGGCTTTTGCCGTCGTAACTTGCCGCAAACGGAACGAGAGCTGACTGGACTTGCAGGCCCGACTCGAGCCATTCCTGTACGATCTTAAGATCGCCCATCGGCTTTCGCGAAGCTGTGAGTGATGCGTCGGAATGAAAGAGAGCTTCGCCGGACTGATCGACAACGAAGATGATCGGCAACCCGGCGTTCCAAAGATCAGCCTCTTTGGTCGAGTTTATTCCGACAACACTTTGCGAGATAGATTGCAGCGAGGCGACGGCGACAATGTCGGCGGCTTTTACACCGTCGATATTGATCCTCGTCGCAAACGACATGATAGCCTGGCCGCTCGCAGTCAGTTTTCGCGGCTCGCCGACGGAGATCTTCGATTTGGGTTGGACTGCCGACATCTCGGCGGCAATATTCTCAACATCGTCGCGGCTGAGTGCTTCCGCACGGAAAACTGAAAATGAATCAGCGTTCGCGGGTTTTACATATAGGGCGACAAGGTCGGGATTTTCGCGAAGGATCGAGGCAAGCTTGGCCTCAGTTTGTGCGGACGAAATTACCAGCGGATCGTTCGAAAGCTCAAGCGCAGTGGAGAGGCTGGACACGATAGACGTCCAGCGGCGGCCAAACATTTCGATCTGGCGAGCCTTTTCCTGCACAAGCTGGATCTGATAGCGATTTTCGGCGGAGCGCAGTTCGCGGCCACTTTTGTCGGACAAAAACCAGCCCGTTAGGACAAGCGGGACCAGCCCGACGAGCAGGAGTGTGGCAATTATAAATATGATGAGACTGACTCTCTTTTTAATGGTAGGCATCGGTGGGGAGGCGTCAGGGAGCCGCCAACAACAATTTTACCCAATCCGATACGGTAAGGTCAACAAGTTTTAACAGTAGCTTTAGAGCCTTTTCACGATCACGAGCGTTATGTCGTCATTCGGAGCAGCGGTTCCGGTGAAATCGGAAAGAGCAGACTCTACTTTGTCGCGGATACCACTGGCGGAGCGACCGACATTGGCACTTATCGTCTGGATCAAACGATCCATTCCAAACTCATCCTCGTTGATATTGTTTGCTTCAGACACGCCGTCGGAGTAGATAAACAGGACATCACCGGAGTTGAGTTGAGCCTTGCCGACTTCATATTCTGCAAATCCCATCAACCCGAGCGGCAATCCGCTGGAATCGATCTGCTCGATCGTGCCATCCGCCCGACCGATAAGTGCGGGATTGTGACCAGCGTTGATAAAAGTTAATTCGCCGGTAGCGGGATCGAGTTCGGTCACAAAGAAAGTAATAAAACGGTTGCCCGGCGTGTTCTCGGTCAAGTATTCATTGACTGAACTCACTAATTGAGCAAGCGGCGTTTTTGCGGCGACTTGTCCGTGAACCGCAGCATGCAGACTCGACATCAGCAATGATGCGGATGTGCCCTTGCCCGAAACATCGCCAAGCGCAACGAGCATCTTCCCGTCATGCCGCTCGATAAAATCGTAATAGTCGCCGCCGATCTCGTAGCACGAGAACGAGATACCCTGAAATTCATATCCTTCAAGAACAGGCGGGCCAGACGGCTGAAAACGCTGTTGGATCTCAGTCGCCAGCTCTAGTTCCCTTTCCATGCGTTCGCGATTGATGCGTTCGTCAAGCAGGCTGGCATTTTCCACACGGATCGACGCAACCGACGCAAGTGTCGTCAGAATGTCGAGATGCTCGCTTGAAAACGTATTAGTATTTGTCGGCGAATCAGCGTAGATCAATCCGAAAACATGCCTTTCGTCCACACTCAACGGCACAGCGAGAACCGAGCGAATTCCCTGCAATACAATGGTTTGACTGGCAAATCGAGGGTCCTGCTGAGCATCGGACGTGAGTACGGATTGGCCGTTTTCCATCACCTCGGTCATGATCGCGCGACTGATCCGGACCTCAGCGATCGGCTCGTCCTCACCGCGAATGCGGGCGACCTTGATCTGCATTCCATCTTTCGTCTTTTCGTCGCGAAGCATGATAATGACGCGCTCCGCGGGAACGGCTTCGAAAACTAGTGACGCAACCTGATTGAGCGTTTCATCGAGTCCGCTTGACGAAAGTAGCGCGACGCCTACCTTGCTGATGATCCCGAGCAAATCTGTGCGGCTCGATAGCGACGAATCAAGTATTTCGGCGGTCTGATGTTTTCGTATCGAGAACGAGATCGTGTTTGACGGGTCCAGGGCATCGGTTGCATCCGCGATCAGCGTCGAACTTATGCTCTTTGACTGGTGGCCGTCATCGTCAAATCTGATCTTCGTCTCGCCTATCTGTATCTCGCCGCCCTGATGCAGAGGGATAGGCACGCTGAGCAGAGATCCATTTAGTTTTGTGCCGTTTGCCGAACCGAGATCGGATATCCAATATGAATCGCCCTCTTGGCGCACTTCGGCATGCAGTCTTGACGCGAACGCATCCGGGATACAAATATCGCTGCGGGCCGAGCGGCCGATAGTCGTGCGAAGACGCGAGAGCGAAACTGTCTCGGTCGTGCCATTTGGATGCGTTACCAAAAGATGAGCCATATCATTTACAACTGTTTCTTACGTCCGTGTACAACGATGGTTCCGGCTACGATGTCATGAAGGGCTCGTCCACTCGAATTTACCGCAGCGAATAACAGTCCAAAGCCCAACGTAGCGACGGTAAGGATATATCCAAAAATATTTCGGCGAATAATACCGCCGATCCCAATTTTTGTGCCATCGATATTGACTATGCTCAAGCCTGTCAACATTTTGCCGATCGTTTGCCCTTTCAGTAATGGCAAGAGCAGAAAGTTAGCCAGCCAAAAAATAATTCCGATCGTCCACACCCAACTCCCGACCGTTGCTTTAGTGCCGTCGCCAAGCAATATTTCGATAACGAGCCAGCCGACTGGTATGGCAAGCAATACCATGTAATCAATAAAGATAGCCGCGGACCGCAGAAAAAACGGAGCCTGTAATTCTATCGGAGCAAAATCGACTACCTTTTCGGATCGGTATGACGAGCTGACGCTCTGAGCGTTTGATGCCATATAAATAAACTAATTTACGCTAAAACTTAATGTAGTGTCGCCGACCCGCAACACATCGCCGTCTGTCAGCACATGCGGCTGATGCGGCTGCAAACGATAAGGCTCGTGGCTTACGGCGTTTTGGACTATCGTGCCGTTTGACGAGCCGAGATCCTCAACCAGGTAATTTTCGCCATCTCTCCAAATGCGTGCATGACGACGAGATATTTTTGTGTCCGGGTCAAATCGCGAAAGATCCACATCCGGGAATATATTCGCCGTCGGGTCACGTCGTCCGAGCAGATTCTCAGGCTTTTCCAGAGCAAAGGCAGGCGGATCAAGCTCGCCAGTGCCGTCGATCAACAGCTTAGCGGTTGCCGAAGAATGGGAATATATCTCAGAATGAACGCCTTGCTGAGCGATGGGCTGTTTTGACCCGCAAAATGCGCAAAACATATCGGACGCTACGATCCGCTGTCCGCAAAAACCGCAGAAAACACTCTGGTTTGTCAGGCTGACGGCCGCCGGTATCTCTGTAACACCGTAGGTGACCGACCCGCGTTTGAGGTTCTCAAGATGGTCTTTTAGGTAGTAACGCATCTCGTCGGCACCAGAAAAACGGCTGTCGGCATTATATTCAACAGCACGCATCAGAATCCGTTCCATCTGATCCGAAAGCTGCGGATTGATCTGCCGCGGACGCGGATTTTTCTGAAAATCGAAAATCAGCAAAGGATTGTTTTGCGGATCGGCCCCGGTCAACAAGTGAAACATTGTCGAGCCAAGGCTGTAAATATCAGAGCGTGGTTCGACATTACCGCTAAACAGTTCGGGTGGAGCATAGCCCATTGTACCGACTGCGGTCACGCCTTTTTCCTGCTTTTGCCCGATCGACCGTGCAATACCAAAATCGATCAACATCACGCGGCCCGATGCTCCATCGAGCATGATGTTCGACGGCTTTAGATCACGATAGACGATCGTCTCGGGCAATCCATGCAGATACGCAAGAACGTCCGTCACTTGAATCGCCCATTCAGTTACCAATCTTTCGTCGATACGCCCGCCCGGTGTCGTACGCAAACGACCGGCTAGGTCACCGCCCGAGATATATTTCATTACAAGGTAAAATCGCGATTCACCCTCGTCAAAGAAATAATCGTAAATAGTCGGGATCGAAGGATGATCGAGCGTCGAAAGTATCATTGATTCGCGACGAAAATCTTCGATCGCCTTTTTCTGCTGATCTTCTTCGATGCTCGTATGCACCATTTCCTTGACGGCACGTTCGACGCCGTTAAGGTTTCTATCGAGAGCGAGATATACCGCGCCCATACCACCGCCACCGATCTTGCGGGTTATCTCGTAGCGCGAATTAAGTACAGTGCCTTCGGCTAAGGTTTTGAGGCCAGGACGCTTTTTTTCGGTTTCGGCAGCTATGGTATTTGTTGTTTCACCGCCATTGGTTGCATTTGGAGTGTCGTCGGCAAAGTCGTTTGTAATGATCTTTTCTTCGACGGGAGCAACTTCCGCGGCAACGGTTTCAACAACCGTGGGCGCTAGCTCGGCGTGAGTTTCCGCTGACATTTCTGCCGACACGTCAGCCATGTCGCCAACGACGGGAACTTCTAATGAAGCTCCACATTGGGAACAAGCCAGATCGTTTTCAGCGGTTTCGGCACCGCATTCGTGACACAAGGTCATTGCTATTTTGGGGACTTTGTCCCGGTCAGTGCGTTATTTGAAAGCGTAAAAATGTCTTGCCAACGATGACTTCGTCACCGTCATTAAGGATCTCGGTGTTACCGGGCAAAAGACGCCGCCCACGGTTTAGGTACGTTCCGTTCGTTGAACCAAGATCCTCGATATAATATGAACCGTTACTGCGACGAATACGTGCATGGCGTCGCGAGACCTTAGCATCCGAATCAAATGCATCGAGGTCAACATCCGGGAATACTCCGTTATCGGCATCCCAACGGCCAATAGTCGAATCATCGTTGATCAGCCTAAATTCAGTTCCCGGCGAATCGCCGCGTTCGATCACGAGTATTGCGTGTGCCTTTCCCGGACGTTCATCAACGACCTGCGGAACATCTTGCGAATTTTCGTAGGCAAATACCGCAGCCGGAATATCGACCGAGGTTGCGCTGACAGGTCGTTGTACGGGAGCTGGTTGAACCGGCGGCACATAGGCCGGCGGCTGTGGATCGGTAAATTGCGGAGTTGCTGCCAATCTCGTTCCGCATTCGTCGCAAAATCTCGACGTATCGAGATTTGACGTATTGCATGTTGGACATTTGTTCATCGTGCTCGTTGCCGGCTAAGGATCATTGATCCGAAGCGCGAACGTATATTCTACCTCGTAAACATAACTTCGTAAATCGTAATTCTACAGCATATTTACGTCAAACGTATGACGACTGTTCCGCTAATTGCCCGGGTCGGCACTTTTTTGAAACTAACGCAAAAATTGTGTCGTAGTAATGGCTTGATACGACATCACTTTAACATTTAGCTATACTCTGTAAAGAGAATTTTTTCGCTGAGAGGGACTGAAAAATATGGCATTGAGCCGTAAGAGCAAAATTATAATCGGCGCCGCTGCGGCCGTCGTAATATTGATCGTTATTATCGCAAGCATTTTTGCAACACGTACGGATACGCCTGAGGTAACCGTTGTTAAGGTAGAAACTCGAAAAGAGCTGCGCTCGACCGTGACATCATCCGGCGAAGTGCGTCCGATCCAGTTTCAGAATGTGACCAGTGAGGTTCAGGGCCGGATCGAAGAGATCTATGTAAAAGAGGGCGATCAGGTTACCAAGGGCCAGCCTCTCGTCAGGCTCGACCCAAATCAACTCCAAGCAAACACCGATGCTCAATTAGCCGCATTTCAGGGAGCTCAGGACGACGTTCGTGTTTCGCAATCGCAGGTAACGGCGGCACAAAATAATTATGCTCAGTCGCAGCAGCAATATAATGTGGCCCAAGTCGCGGTCGATTCGGCGCGGCAAGGACTCGTTGCCGCTCAAACCGACGTTGACCGTGAACAGAAAAATCTTGCGATCGCTAAGCGCGAAATGCAACGTACAGCACAGTTGTTTGAGTCAGGCGTCTCTTCGCGAGCGGCTTATGACGACGCTAAAGACAAAGTCGATCAGGCGGACATTGCTTTACGTAACGCTCAGTCGAGGTTGAAATCACAAACCCTTGCTGTAAAAGATGCACAAACCCGGGTTGCCCAACAGGGGGTCGCGGTGAAGGATTCACGCCGTGCGGTCGATACGGCAAACCTAAACGTCGCATCGAGCCAGTCGCGTGCTAATCAACAGTCAGCGTCCCTGCGCGGTACTAAGAGCCAGCGAGATAAAACATTACAGGTCGCACCTATCAACGGCGTCATCGCTGAGATCCCGTCAAAGGTCGGCACATTCGCCGTTGCCGGACTTTCGACAACTGCGCTGTTGACGATCGCCGACATGTCTCAGATCAACGTCGAGGTAAAAGTTGACGAGACATCGATCGACAAGGTCGAGGTCGGCCAGAAAGCAAAGATCAAGGTTGATGCTTTTGGCGACAAGGAGATCGCCGGCGAGGTAATACAGAAAACACCTCTTGCCGTCGGTAAATCGCAGACAAGTGGGGGACTTTCAACCAATATCAACGTTCAGGAAGCAAAAGAATTTCGTGTCGTTATCCAAATGAAAGACCTGCCCGAAGACGTACGTCTTGGGCTTCGTCCCGGCATGAGTGCAACCGCAGAGATCACGACTAAGGTTGTTGATAACGTCATCGCAGTTCCGCTACAGGCCGTCATCGAGAAAAAACCCGACGCAAAGACCTCCCCGACATTGCCGGGCGACGCTCCACCACCGTCAGACAAGCCCAAAATGATAACCGGCGTTTATATCCTTGATGGCAACAAAGCTAAATTTGTCGAGGTCGAGACGGGCATCATTGGCGAATCGGATCGCCAGATCATCAGCGGCCTAAAAGAGGGTGATGAGGTGATAACCGGGCCGAGTCGTGTCCTAAATACGCTAAAAGAAGGCACCGTCGTTAAGAAACAAACCAAGAAAGAAGGCGAGGCAGCGAACAAGACTTCGTAGAATACGCGAGATATATGAACGAAGAAAGCGGAAACGGCACATCATCGCCAAAAGCCTCACGTGAAAAAGCTGAGACGCTTATCAGCATGCGTAACATCTGGAAAACGTACCAGATGGGTAACGAAGAACTCCACGCACTGCGCGATGTGTCGTTCGAAGTAAAACGAAACGAATACGTTGCGATTATCGGCCCGTCCGGCTCGGGCAAATCGACGCTGATGAATCTCATCGGCTGTCTCGATTCGCCGACAAAGGGCGAATATTGGATAAACGGCAATCTCGTTTCGGATATGTCAGACGACGAGCTTGCCCGTATTCGAAACAAAGAGATCGGCTTTGTGTTTCAGACATTTAATCTTCTGGCACGTGCAACTGCTCTTCATAATGTTGAGCTTCCGCTGATATATGCCGGTATGAGGGCGACGGAGCGTCACGATCAGGCACAGGCTGCACTTGCGTCGGTCGAGCTTGGCGACCGGGTCATGCATCGCCCAAATGAGCTTTCGGGAGGACAGCGTCAGCGTGTTGCTATCGCTCGTGCGTTGGTAAACGACCCGTCGATCCTGCTGGCCGACGAGCCGACCGGAGCGCTCGATTCAAAAACAAGCGTCGAGATCATGCACCTTTTTGAAAAACTCCACGAGGATGGCAACACGATCATTTTGGTCACACACGAACCCGAGATCGCCGCCCGTGCTCATCGCGTCATTACGATCCGTGACGGTTTGATCGAAAAAGACGAACGCTTGAAATAATGGAGTCGGTTCCCTCTTATGTTTCGATAGTTTTCATCCTCACGACGTTTGCCTCTGTCGGGTTTCTTATTCAGGCTGTCAAAAATGTCGGACGAGGCAATCTTCCCTCTCAAATTTTAATTTTTCTATTACCGCTTTGGATCTTTTTCCAGGCGGTAATTACTATGGGCGGGTTTTACCAAGACTCGTCCTCTATGCCGCCGCGAATAGTTTTATTCGGCGTCCTGCCCGCCCTGCTGACGATCGTCGCGTATTTTATTTTCTTTCGAGAAACCTTTATCAATAAGATACCGCTCCGGCTACTGACTATGCTCCATATTGTCCGTATCCCGGTCGAGGTCGTCTTACTGTGGCTGTTTCAAAACGGACAAGTGCCGCAGTTGATGACATTTGAGGGGCGGAATTTTGATATCTTATCGGGAACAGTGGCTCCGATCGTTTATCTGATTGCATTTCGCGGAAATGCGACAAAGCGTGGCCTGCTCATATCCTACAACGTCTTTGGCCTCATTCTACTGACAAATATCGTTACGATCGCCGCATTGTCGATCCCGTCACCGATGCAGCAGTTAGCGTTTGAACAACCAAATGTGGCGGTCACATTTTTTCCACTGGCATCACTAACGGTCACGCTGTAATCTCCAGCAGTTAAGTTACTGGCCTGAGTGCTACTATTGCCAGCGATGC
>JBEBGA010000086.1:0-9692 GCA_040081695.1 Pyrinomonadaceae bacterium | reverse complement strand
TTTGACGACGCCTATGCCGACATCAAGAAATCTTTGCAACTTGACCCAAACAACAAAGCCGCTCTTTATGCCAAAGCGTATGCGGACTGGAACGACGAAGCCGACGAACAAGCAAAAGTGGGCCTGACGCGGCTGCTGCAGCTTGACCCGTACTACACCGGAGCGGCCGACCTGTTGCGAAAGGTAAATGACAATATTGCCCGTGCGGCTCAATATAGATCTAAGGCCGATCTCGACAAACTCTACGCCGACGGCAGCGCTCAATTTGATAAGAAAGACTACAAGGGTGCCGTCTCGACATTTACGAGCATCCTGACAAAAGACCCTAAGTACAATGACGCCCGATTTCAACGCGGACGGGCGTATTTGATGTTAAAGAAATACGCCGAGGGGATAGCCGATTATGATGCGTATATAGCGATCAACCCGAGCAGCTGGGGGGCGTATTTCAACCGGGCACTGCTCAAGGACGAAAAGGGTGATCCGGACGGGGCGATCGCTGATTATGGCAAGGCTTTGGGGCTGAACCCGACGAATGTGGACCTCAATTTTTACCGCGCCGGAGCGTTTCGAGACAAGAAAGATTACAACTCCGCAGAGTCCGATTACCGCGTCTATCTTAAAGCAAAACCCCAGTCGGAGGGTGCATGGTTCAATCTCGGTCTAACGATGGCCGATAAGAGCAACTTTGACGAGGGCATCGCCAGCTTTACCGAAGCGATCAAGGTAAATCCGAAGTATATCGAAGCCTATTCTCAACGAGCGGCTCTATACAAAAAGAAAAAGGATTATACGAGTGCACTCGCCGATTACGATCAGATCGACAAGATCGACGCTAAGTCGGTGGCGGGCATCATCGGCCGTATCGACATTTTTCGCGACCAAAAAGATAACTTAAAGATCGAGGCAGAGTATGCCAAATACGTTGCCGCACAGCCGGAAAACGGCCGACACAGCCGCGGTCATTACTATCTCACCAATAAGATTTACGACAAGGCGATCGCTGATTTTGCCGAATGCGTCAAGATAACGGGCGGGAAAAACACCGCATATTTTACCGATCTTCGAGCGACATATCTTGAAATGAAGGTCTATCCGCTCGCTCTTGAAAACGCTGAGGCCGAACTCAAACTAGCCCCCGACTCGGCCTTTTCTTTCTGCTATCGCGGCGAGGTGTATCTAAGGATGGGCAAGTTTGACGAAGCAGCTGCCGACTATGACAAGGCAATTACGATAGATCCGAAAAACTCGACTGCTGTCATCGGCAGGGCAAAGGTCACGGCCGCCCGGGGACAATACGCGCAGTCCATGACCGAGTTTGAAAACATGTCGCCCGAGATAAAAAAGCTCGCTTACTATTATCTTGAACGAGCCCGCGTAAATATCCAATTCAAAAAAACCGTCGAAGCCAAGGCCGATCTCACAAAAGCCTTAGAGATTTCTCCGGAGTATCAGGGTGCAAAGGATGAACTTGCCGCGCTGAATAAGCCGGCTCCAAAACCTCGTCCTAAAGGAAAGCGTTAGGCGTCGCTCGCGATTACGTCCGATACGGCTCTTTTTCTTTGGCTTTCTTCTATGTATCATAGAAAGAGATGGGTACGTTTCGTCTAAAACAGATCGGGTTGGTGCTTTGCTTGATGGCATCGCTGCTTACGGCAGTGCCTGCGGCTTGTGCGTGTTCGCATCACGAAGAAACAAAGGCCGTCGAGACGGATTGTCATTCGCAGCACGAAACTGCTAAACCGGCAGAAGCTGTCGAAACCGGCAGTGCAATAGACGAGTCTTGCGTTTGTGCGGTCGTACAACGAACGCCGGTTGTCGCATCAAAAACCTTAGGTAAAGATCTCAAGGCCGGCGATGCGGTTGCGGTAATAGATGAGACAGCGGCTGACTTTGCATTTGTAGCGGTACTATCCTCTCATGTCGCTCCAGCGATATCTGCCAAGGATCTTTCATATTCATCTACTCTCAGATCCCTCTTGCCTGCGCGCGCACCTCCGCGCCTGTAAATCAGTAAAAACAACATATTTCCTTTTGTTTCGGACCTTTTGGGCCGGGCGAAAGCATTGGTTTACAGAAAAGGAGTTAGCACATGAAACGATTTTTATACGTGGCGATGTTTGCGCTCGCATTTAGCGTTCAGACATTTGCCCACGAGGCTTTTAAGTTGGTGAGCAGCGAAAAGCTATCAGTTACACAGGCACAGATCGCCGAACTGCAGAAACAAGCCACGGTCGGCAAGATCGAGGGACTGAATCTCACATTTACGGAGAGCGACATTAAACTCGTCGTCGTTACCGGGCCGGAGGACGACATGTTGTCGTATAGGATACAGGGCATTCGCAATCCGAACATCGTTGCACCGTCCGACGCAAGATTTACGCTGTGGTTCATTAATACGGATACCGACATGGCTCACGACATCCGGTTCACACATCAGCCGGGCGACTTTATCGCGAGGCCGGGTGTCAAAGGTTCTATCGGGACGGATAAGCTCGCGGCCCGCGAAGACGAGGACGCCAAGTTTGCGGGGCAAAAGTTAGTTTTTGAGGCGATGGAAGACGGTCGATTCAAATATTATTGCGCCGTCGGTGCCCACGCCAAGGGCGGTATGTGGGGCAATTTTCTGATCGGCGTTAAGCCCGGCAAGAACCTCAAAATGCCCGAAAAGACCGATCATGGATCGATGGACAGCGACAAAACCCCGGCCAAAGATGGTGATCCGAAAAAGCCCGGCGAAGAAATGTCCGGTATGGACCACGACAAGATGGACATGAAAATGTCGTCGGTCACAAATATAGGCGATCCGATGGAAAGGGAAAGCTCAGGCACGGCCTGGGCTCCCGATTCGTCGCCGGTTTACGCCAAGATGAAGATGACAAGAAACGGCGGGATGTGGATGTTTATGGGGACCGCGTTTCTTCGTTACACCCAGATCGGTTCTTCGCGGGACGTCTCGGCTGCCGGAAAAGGCAGCAGGGCAAAAACCGATTTCCCGACGATGTTTATGGCAATGTATTCGCGGCCTGTCGGAAAAAAGTCGCAGGTGGGGTTTCGTGTGATGGCGAGCCTCGACCCGGTGTTAGAGCAGGGATTTGGTTATCCGCTGCTTTATCAGAGCGGTGAGCAGTATCGTGGGCTTCCGCTGCACGACCGTCAGCATCCGCATGATCTTATCTCAGAGCTTGCCGTGACGTTCTCGCATAAGTTTGACGACAAAAAGTCTTTCTTTCTCTACGCGGGCATTCCCGGCGAACCTGCTCTCGGCCCGCCAATGTATCTGCACCGCACTTCGGGGATGAACAACCCCGATGCACCGATCGGCCACCATTGGCAGGACGCGACGCATATTACGTACGGCGTTGTAACGGCGGGCTTTTCGTTTGGCAAAGCAAAGATCGAAGCATCTGCTTTTAACGGTACTGAACCTAACGAGAACCGTTGGAACTTTGACCGGCCGCGTCTTAATTCTTTCAGCGGACGCTTTTCGGTGAATCCTACTAAAAACCTATCGTTACAGATATCGCATGGCTATGTTAGGGATCCTGAGCCTCTCGAACCCGATATTCGCATTCTGCGCAAAACATCTGCATCCGCGATCTACAACAAACCTTTGGGTGAGAACAAAAATTGGGCTAGTACCTTTGTTTGGGGACAAAATTACGCCAACGGCGAACGCAGCAATTCATTTTTAGGCGAGAGCAATTATGACTTTTATAAAAATGCTGTGTTCGGTCGGTTTGAAGTCGTTAAGAAAAGCGGGCACGACCTTGTGTTGGATCACCCGTTAGAGCATGGCCAGTTTTGGGTACGCGCATTCTCACTTGGTTACGTCCGCGATATTGTCCAGCATAAAGGGATCGACGTTGGTTTAGGCGGGATGGTCACTGTCAATAACAATCCGACGGCGCTCAAACCCGTTTACGGCGGCACAACACACGGTGGATGGCAATTATTTATGCGGTTTCGCCCGTCAAAGATGAAATAGGAGGATTTATGACAAAGACAATTTTTATTTTGGTTTTAGCGATAGCGACGTTTGCGGTAGGCTGCTCTTCGAAAATAACGAGCAACAATTCACACGCCGGGATGGATCACAGCACTATGGACCACGGCAATATGGATCACTCGGCGATGAAAAGCTCGCCAAATGCTGCGACCGCCGCATACGATCTGCAGTTTATCGACACAATGATCGCTCATCATCAGGGAGCGGTCGATATGGCCAGAGATTGCGGAGCCAAAGCTCAGCACGCTGAGATCAAAACCCTCTGTGCAAATATCATTTCGAGCCAGCAAAAAGAGATCGGCGAGATGAAAGCGTGGCGTGACAAATGGTTTGCGGGTGCTGCGCCGGCGATGAATATGGAAATGGCCGGTATGTCCGACTCGATGAAAGGGATGGATATGAAAAAGCTATCCGCTTTGAGCGGAAACGACTTTGACCTTGAGTTTATCCGGCAAATGACCCCACATCACGAAGGAGCCGTTATCATGGCAAAAGAAGCCCTGCAAAAATCGACAAAGGACGAGATCAAAACTCTAGCGAGCGCAATCATCACAGCTCAGGATGCCGAGATCAAACAGATGAAAGACTGGCAGACGACGTGGGCAAAATAGCCTTGGAGCTTGCATCTCTTTCAGCGCGTAAATAGGCCGTAAATAACTGGAAAAACAGGTAGATTGGTTGTGTTTTTACGTGATGGATGGAACACCGGCCAACCTAAATCGATCTACATCAGACCAGCCACTAAAGATGGTCGGAGTAACGTGTTGTCTGTGCGAAACAGACACTTCGGAACCTGTGGCCACCGGCGAAGATTTTGAGTACCGCACCAGTCCCGATACGTTTACGGCAGTCGGCTGTCAAAAATGCGGGCTTGTGTATCTTAACCCGCGGCCCGACACAAGCGAATTTTCCCGCATCTACCCGTCGAACTATCACGCATTTGAGTTTTCCGAGCAAGAGTTTGGGCTTGTATACAAGATCCGCCGACGCCTCGAAGCAAACCGTTTGCTCAAATGGTGCCGCGATCTGCCTGCCGATGCACGGATAATTGATATCGGCTGCGGTGACGGTTTTCATCTCGAATTGCTGCGCGATTTTGGCGAAAAAGGCTGGACGCTCGAAGGTGTCGATGCCGACGAGAGAGCCGCGTCAATGGCAAATGATAAGGGGCTGACCGTCCACTGCGGCATTTTGTCCGACCTCGATCTTGACCCTGCGTCCTACGACCTGGCGATCCTCATCCAGACGGTCGAACACGTCGCTGAGCCTGTAACGCTTTTGCGAGAGATCCGTTCGATCCTGCGTCCCGGCGGGCGGCTGTGCATCGTGACGGATAATACCGATTCGCTGGATTTTAGTTTTTCAAAAGCGAGGCACTGGGGCGGATACCATTTCCCGCGTCATTGGAACCTTTTCTCACCAAAAACGCTTCGACAGCTGGCAAAGAAAACTGAAATGGAAGTCGAGACTCTCGCAACGCAGGTGAGCCCCGTGAACTGGGTGTATTCGATCCGTAATCGACTGGTGGACCGACAGGCACCAAACTGGCTCGTCGAGCAATTTAGCCTCAGATCCACAATTTCGCTCAGCATCTTTACACTTTTCGACATGCTGAATTCGCTATTCGGACGCGGAGCTCTGCTAAACGCCGTCCTCAAACGCCCGTCAAATTAACGATGAGTACAATCACCAAAAAACCCGTAGTTATTCTCGGTGCCGGGCTTGCCGGCCTCACTGCCGCTAATTATCTGCGGCGAAACGACGTACCCGTGATCCTGTTCGAAGCCGGTGACAAGATCGCCGGGCTTGCTCAGAGCTTTCACGACGACGAGGGGTTTACTTACGATTTTGGTGCCCATTTTGTCACAAATCGTCTGGCAAAAACGGTCGGTATCAGCGATAAGTGCCGTACGGTAAAACACTACGCCGAAACGGTTTGGCTCGGCGGCAAAAGTTACAGCCATCCGTTTGGCCTTATGCGTGTGCCGCGTATGACGGCGGATGGTATCAAAGCTAAAATAAATGCCCTGCGTAATAATTCCGCCCCCAAATCAGCCGCCGAGTGGTTTCGTGCAAACTATGGCGAATCGCTGGCAAACGAGGTCGCGATCCCGTTGACCGAGGCTTGGTCAGGTGCGTCCGCCGAAGACCTTTCTCCGGCGGTCGGTGACGGTATATCAAGCGGCATCGGACGCACGATGTGGCTCAAAGCCGCCTCAAAGATCACGCGGCGTGCCGTTGCGTGCGGTTACAGCCATGAGCTACCCGAAAAAGCGAGTGTCTATCACGTCTATCCCGAGGGCGGCATCGGCACGCTTTGCCAAAAGCTCGCTGAGGGCTTGGACGACGTTATCCGGCTTGGTTCACCCGTTGAAAAGATCCTTGTCGAAGGCGGAGAGGCCGTTGGTGTTCGCGTCGCGGGTCAAATGGTCGAAGCATCGGCCGTGATCAGCACCGCTCCTGTTAACGTGCTGGGCAAGATAATCGAGGGTAGCGACGCCCTTTCGCATCTGACGAGTTTCCGTTACCGGCCGATGGTCTTTGTTAATCTGCGGCTCAAGGGCCGCGGCCTATTGCCGGATGTTGTAACGTGGACGCCTGAGAGCGAGTTTCCGTTCTTTCGTTTGACCGAGACGCCGCTTTCGATGCCGTGGCTTGCGCCGCAGGGGAAAACAGTTATAACCGTCGATATCGGCTGTGAAAAAGGTGATGACTATTGGGAGATGTCCGATGAAAAACTTGGCGAGCTGTGTATCGATAATCTAAAAGCACTGATCCCCGATGTGCGTGAGCGTTATCTCGGATGCAGGGTCATGAAAACGCCTATCGCTTATCCGGTATTTATGCGTGAGTACGAGTCGCACCGTCAGGATCTGGCAGCGGGAACCGGGATCGCAAATTTATACAGCATCGGACGCAACGGCGAATTTGCCCACACGTTTATGGAAGACGTCCATTGCCGTACCGAGCGTAAGATGGGCCAGCTCGTCAGCTCTTTGAGTTCCGAACGGTCAGCCCATGCACCCAGCCTGAGCGATCTCGTCACCAAATTTGGTGAAAGCTAAAACGATTTTACGTGCTTAACGATCGCCGCGATCTGGGAGGCGGTCAGCTTAGGAAACCCGGGCATATCGCCTTTGCCGTTTTTGATGATGCGGCTCATCCGTGCGGCGGTCATATTCTGCACGTCGCTGGTCGTCAAATCGTCGGCGTCGGTTTCGCGTCCCTTTGCCGTATTCGAACGCCCGTCGCCGCCGTGACATCTCGAACAATGCTTTCCGTACAATGAAGCAAGCTCAGCCGCACTTGGCTCGGCAACTACGCCAGAGGTCGCCGACGTCGTTGGGATCAAGCCAAAACACCCAATAGCCACAAAAAGAAAAACTGCTGCGATCTTAAAAACACTTTTCATAACATATATAAGATAACTGATTCCACGGCGCTAAATAAAGATGCCGATAATTTTCTTCGCGCGCTCAAGCAACTGTTTCCAAAACTCGCGGCATCTACGCAGATAAGACTCGAGTCGCAAGAAACTCTTCCCCGGAACATTCTTAAACAGCAGGTGTCTAATTAACAGACGCACGGCAAAAATATGGTGCCGTCTGTGGGGGTAAAACTATGTCAAAAAAGAGCTTTATAGATTCGGTCAAGGTCGGCGAGGCGTGCAGCGAAGACTGGGAAAAGATGGACGGCAATGACCGTTTCCGCTTTTGTTCGCACTGTTCGAAACACGTCAATAACCTTTCGGAAATGACGCGGAAAGAGGCCGCAAGATTTGTCCGCGCCTCAGACGGCAATATCTGTATCAGATACATCGTCGATCCGCGATCTCAGCGGCCGATGTTCGCAAATCAACTACATCAGATCGCACGGAGGGCACCTGGTTTAACAGCCGGTGTGATGACCGCATCGATGGCTCTATCGACGGCGGCGTATGCACAGACTGGCACTCCGATCCCACAAACATCTACTCCGGTAATCGAGCAACCGATAAAAACGGACACGAGTGACGGATCGGCTACCAATAAACCTGTGGTCGAACTTAAGCCGATCGTTGAACTACCACGAACCGTGGAAACGATGACAATGGGGATAATGGTTTCGACTATAACCAGAGAATTCAAAAACCCGATCTCGATGGCGGTCCTAAATGAAGATATCGATGAGATCATCGCGTTGATCGCACAAGGCAAGGATGTTAACGGCCGGGAGTCCGACAAAACCACGCCGATCTTTGCGGCGATCGAATCCGGTGAGATCGAGATCGTCAGCACACTGCTTGATCACGGCGCAAAGATAAATGTTCGCGATAAGCAAAAACAGACGCCGTTGATGCAATTGGACAGTGATGCTACACCCGAACTAATAGCCTTACTCGTACGCCACGGCGTGAAAATAAACCTTTCGGATAACGACGGCAATACGGCCCTTATACTAGCTGCGACATCTGTAAGCACGGATGTGTTAAAAGCTCTGATCGACGCAGGTGCCGATGTCAATCTCAGTAACAAAGAGGGTCAAACCGCCCTAATGAACGCCGCAGAAGCTAATGATCTCGAATCGGTCAGAGCATTGCTGCTGGCTGGAGCAAAGGTGAACGCGAGAAACAAAGAAGGCGATAATGCTTGGGATCTAACGTCAGATGATGAGATCGAGCAGCTACTTGCCAGCTTTGGGGCTGAAGTTAGCGAAGATGATCAACCTTTGCCTCCTGAAAAGCCGACGCTCTCGACGATCATTCAATAGTTGTTGGCGGCGGTGAAGGCGGTCGTGGAGAAAACCCGTTTTGCGGGTGACCCGGTGAAGTGGAGACACGCGGACGGTTTGGCGAAAACACTTGTCTTGTGACACACGAGAAATACTGTTTTAGGCCGTTTGAGTCAAAAGGCACCACCTCAATTATCAATTTTGCGGCCCAAAAGGCCGCTTTTTTGTGCATGGACACAATTCTGATCGAAGGTGTTGTGAAACGCAGTCCATATTCGTGATAAAATGTGACGTTTCCAAATTCCCGCCTGATATGAAAAAGTGAGGCTCGATACGACACTATGAAATATTGCCCCAAATGCAACGAGCAGTTTGACGAAGAGATCATCAAATTTTGCACCAAGGACGGCACACCCCTGATCGAAGACGGATCGCCGAGCTTTACCGCTTTGCCGAGTGAGAATATCGAGGACGACCTTGGCGAAGAGACGGTGATCATCCGCAGGCCTGAGACGACCGGATCGGGAGAGCGGATCGTCATACCGACCTCGCAGCCCGCCGCCGAACCGTCCGTGCGCCCGCGAACGGCTCAGTCGTATAATCCGCCGCCGACACAGTCAAACACAGCAAAAACCGTCGTGCTGACAATTTTCGGGACTCTATTTATACTAGCCTGCGGAGCAGGGCTTTTCTGGTTCCTGCAAAAAGACAAACCGGCGAACATGAACGTCAACACCAACATGAACGCCAATCAGAACGTAAATCTGAACACTAATGTCGGGTTTGATTCGAATTTTAACTTTAACGCCAACTCAAATTTCAACACCAATCTGAACACAAATTTGAACGCGAATGTTAAAACCCCGACGCCTTCGCCAACGACTTCGCCGACTCCAAAACCAAGCCCGTCCGTGACGCCTTCGCCGACTGCAACACCCGCAGCTTCGCCGACACCGACACGCCCGGTAAACTC
>JBEBGA010000085.1:0-9724 GCA_040081695.1 Pyrinomonadaceae bacterium | reverse complement strand
ATCATCTTGTCGATCACGTCGCGGCGGAGAGATGTCGTTGCGACACCGCCGACCGATTTGCTGCGGTTGTAGTCGCCGGGCTGGTCCTGTGCCGGCCCAAGGACCGCTATCGAAGCCGAGCCGACCTGATCGCCGGACGAATTATCGACGCGGAATTTTAGCTCTGCCGGTGACGAAGCGGCCGGGCTCCAGCCGTTTGGTGCAGCGTCGCCTGACGGCAAAACTGCCTGTGCCGTATCGGCTTTCTGACGTTTGGCTACCGTCGGTTTTGAGACGTTTTCGCCATTGTTGCGTTCGGCTGCACGGGCACGTGCGAGCCGCAGCTGACGCAACCGGAGAGCACGCTTGCGTGCCTGCATAGCCTTTTTACGCTTCATGCGGGCACGGTATTGACGCCACCAGCCCTTAGAATATTTTTTGTATTTTTTGGCTTTGCGCTGCTTGCGTTTGTTACGCGGCCCAGCTTCGCTGCTTTCCGTCGCTAGCGGTATGATCGTCGCTCCGCCGATCAAAAGTGCCAATGATAATGCTATTGCCCTGACTAACATAATTCCTCCAAACTATATGACCGTTTCCTTAACAACTTCTTCAATCGTGGTGATGCCCTGGCGTATCTTGCACAGGCCCGATTCGCGTAGGGTGATCATTCCCAGATCTATCGCTTTTCTCCGTAATTCCATTGCGCTTGCGCCAATTATGATGAGTTCGCGGAGCTCATCGGTGATCTCCATGACCTCGTAAAGTCCGACACGGCCTTTGTACCCCGTCTGATTACAGACGGCACATCCCTTGCCCTTATAAAGTTTTAGTTCGGCTATTTCGTCGGCGGAAAATCCGACCTCGATCAGTCCCTCAGCCGGCATACTGACCTCTTCTTTACACTCGCTACAGACGCGGCGGATCAGCCGCTGAGCTTGAATAATGTTGACCGATGTTGCGACCAGAAAAGGCTCGATGCCCATGTTGACGAGGCGCGAAACCGTCGACGGAGCGTCGTTCGTATGCAGGGTCGAGAGAACAAGGTGGCCCGTGAGAGCGGCCTTGATCGCAATTTCTGCGGTCTCAAAATCTCGAATTTCGCCGACGAGCACGATGTTAGGATCCTGACGCAGGAATGACCGAAGGGCGGCAGCAAAGTTTAGCCCGATCTGCTCTTTCATCTGCACCTGATTGATGCCCTGCAGGTTAAATTCGACCGGATCTTCGGCCGTCATGATGTTTGTCTCGGACGTATTCAGAGCCTGTAGCGCCGAGTACAACGTGTTCGTTTTACCCGAACCAGTCGGGCCCGTAACTAGCACCATGCCGTACGGATTGGCGATCGCACGTTTGAATTTGTCGAGGCTCTCCTGCTCAAAACCGAGCTTTGTCATGTCGAGCATGAGCTTGTCTTTATCCAGCAGACGAAGCACGACCTTTTCGCCAAACAGCGTCGGCAGGGTCGATACACGAAAATCGAGTTCGCGTGAGCGGTTGTCGATCTTGACCTTGATCTTGATGCGGCCATCCTGCGGCAGGCGTTTCTCGGAAATGTCGAGTTTCGCCATGATCTTGAGACGCGAGATAAGCGGATCACGGATCTTGAGCGGCGGATGCATCACGTCGTAGAGAACACCGTCGATACGGAAACGGATGCGGAAATCTTTTTCATACGGCTCAACGTGAATATCAGACGCTCCGCGACGTAAAGAGTCGACCATCAGCACGTTTACGAGCCGGACGACCGGCGCGTCTTCGCTGGCACGGGCCAGAGCGGCAAGATCGATCTCATCTTTCTCCTCGACGACCTCAAAATCTTCGGCATCGCCGCCGCCGCCAAATTCGAAGCGGTCAAGCGAAACATCCAGATCCGATGCAGACAGTTTTTCGGCCGGATCGACCTTGAAACCGGCCATGGTCTTACCGTTCGAACCGTTCTTACCGTTGAGGGCAACTGCAGCTTCGGTCTCGACGGCAAATGCGGCGTCGAAAATATCGATCTCGCTTGAGCCGTTGTAATATTTCGCGATCGCGAACATGATCGACGTTTCCGAAGCGATCACAGGCTCGACATTCAGCCCCGTCATGAACTTGATGTCGTCCATGGCAAAGACATTGGTCGGGTCGGCCATCGCCATCGTGAGCGTGGCTCCGACCTTAGAGATCGGCAGGACCGAATATTTTTGTGCGACCTCCTCAGAGATCAGTTTGATAACGTCTTTTTCGATCTGAAAGAGATCGAGGTTGATGGACGGCACACCATATTGGCGGGACAGAACTGCGGTAACGACGTCGTCTGAGACAAAACCCAGCTTGACAAGGTTCGATCCCAAACGGCCGCCGTGCTCACGCTGGTATTCCAGCGTCTCGCGCAGCTGCTGCGACGTGATCAGATTTTCGCGGACTAGGATTTCACCAAGTTTTGCTGACATTGTAGTTTCTGCGGGGCCCTCTGCCTCTGAAAAAAACCCGGGCAAAGGGTGACTTTACGAAGAGGTTATTTCGGTCTAATTGATCGAGAGGTGCTAATAGGAAAACAGTGACAAACACTGTTGACTCCTAATAATACATTGTTAAACTCACGAGTGTCAACAATTCTTTTGAGTTTAAGAAGGGAATTTTTCGGTCAGATTGACTTAAGGTTATTGCGAGAGGAAAAAAACTAGGGCAGGGCCGACCGCATGTCGTCGACTTTTTTCTGGATCTTTTGTATCAAGACGTCAAAGCCTTCATTCTTGACGATTTTTGTTATTTGGTTCTTGTATGACACGATCACGTTGAGCTCATCGCCGGTGATATCATCGATCAGCAGTGAGCTACCTACCCGCTTAAGGCCAAAGGTATAAGCCGAAGGCTGGAGATCGGAGCATTTTGGGTCTGTGGTGCTGCGTGTTACTTCAGTGGCCCCGGAAGTGGTCAAGGTGCTGTTTGCGATGCAGGCCTGTAGGTGCCGTCGATAGTAGCCTTGTATAAGTAGGCGAAAGACCGCCCGAAACCGTGCCTTGCCGGGGGCGTCAAGTACCTGCCATTGCGGCTGGACGCCGCCAAGAGCCCTATCGCCCATCGCTTCGTAATCAAATATCTTGTCCATCTTAGCCGATATCTTCGCTTCTTTGTCTGGGGAGGCACTCTTCATCAGCGTTTGAAACTCGGTGAGAATATTCTTCCAGGATTCACTTACCCGATCAGGGTCGATCTGCGAAAAGGCCGGGGCGGCACCGACAAGTAGCATTACGGCGAGGCAAACGGAGCGGATCATTCGAGGCAAAAAAAAACCATATTAATAAGGTCCTACGGCTGCTGGTCCTTTTTGAGCTGGACGACGAAAGAGCGGACGGCGGTTGCCTCGACGCTGTTGGGGAAGATCGTGAGAAATTCTTCGTAGACGGCGATGGCTTCGGCGTATTTTTTCTCGCGTTCGTAGACGAGGCCGAGCAATTGCATGATGACCATTGTGTCGGGAGCACCGGCAAGTTGTTTGACGGCGGATTTTAGATACTTAGCAGATTCGACGTAATTGACGCTTTCGTTCTCAAAATCGCCTGAGCCGCCAAAACCCTCAGCTTTTTCTTTGTAGAAAAGCCCGAGTCCGGCATACGCCTCCGGCTGAAAGCCCTTGCCCTCGGTGATCGCACGCTTGAACGCTGCGACGGCCTTTTCATCTTCGCCGCCCTCTTTATGGATCCGTCCCATAACGGCGGACGCCTCGGCAAAGCCGGGACGGTACTTGCGTGCAGAAGCGATAGCAGCTTCAGCCTCGTCGAGATCACCAAGATCGGTCAGCACCCGTGCGAGAGCGACGTAAGCATCTGGATAATTTGGGCGTAGTTTTGTGGCTTTTGTGTATGCCTCGACTGCCTTGTCGCGGTCAACTGACAGGAAACGCTCGGCTTCCTGAAAGGCAAGCTCGGCTTCGTCGATGGTTTTTACGAGTTCGATCTTGATCTCGCCTTTTTGTGTTGCCGCAAGCGGCTGGGTCTTTTCCTTAAAACCATCGACGCGCACACGCAGCGTATGAGCACCCGCCGCGACGGTTTTGATCGTGAGCTTGCCGGTTTTGTCAGTCGTGCCGTATTTGACGCCGTCGATCCATACGCCGGAGCCCGGTTGCGTGCTGATCGTTACCGACCGATACTGCGTCGCGGCGGGCTTTTTGACCTGAGCCAAAACAAACAGATTAACGGCAAGCAAAAGCGACGCGATCGACAGGGCTCTGAACATAAATATATTTACGGCAAGGGACATATATCAAATTATATCTCAATATTTGACGACAAACCGCCGTTTTAAGTTGTGCCGCAAATTAGCCGAAACCGTGCGCCTTGATTTTTTTGCTCCAGAAACTATAATCAAATGTTCGTGGCTGGGTAGCTCAGCTGGTTAGAGCGCGGGATTCATAACCCCGAGGTCGAGTGTTCAAGTCCCTCTCCAGCCACCATTTATTGATCAAAAGACGGCAATTAATGCCGTCTTTTTTGTTTAGGAAAATGTCAGCGGGCCATGATTTCTAGCCCGGTTGTATTTTCGACCGGGATGACGGCGCGGACGGCGCTGCCGAAATTGTGGCGGCGTTGGCTGGCGGTGACTGTGTAGTTTACGCCCGCGGCGATGTTGCTGAATGAGTATTGGCCGTTTTTTCCAGTGATGGCTGTGACGGTGGCACCAGTCGACGTGTTAGTCAGCGTGACGGTTGCTCGGCCGATTCCGCGTCCGGAATTAGACCTGACGCGCCCGGACAGCGTAACAAGTGCATTGGTTGGCGTTCCAAGAATGAACGGCTGATCGACCGTCTGAGCCAGAGATGTGAGGCGGACTCGCCAGGTTCCGAGCGGTGATGCCGGCAGCCCAAGCGAATACCACCACCACGAGGCACTGTAGGTGTTTGGGCTGGTGTGAGTCCACGTCGCGTGTATCGATCCGTCGGGGCGGACGATTTCCCATGTTGTCTGCTGGCTAGTGAGTTGATCACGATAAAAAGCAGTCATAAAAATGGTCGCGCCGGGTGCAAAAGTGGACTGGGCATTAGGCACCTCCTGCGTAGGGCAGGCGGGCATGACCGGAGCTGCGGAGCCGGTCATAAGCGCGTTGATGCGGGTGTTGCGATACGGTTCCTGCACGTTCCACCAGCTGCTGGCGTTCATATTGTTGCAAGCACCCTGATACGGTTCCTGCAGCTGATTTGACGCGTTGTACAACTCAAAATGCAGATGCGGGCCGGTCGATGATCCGGAACTGCCGATCACGCCGAGAAACTCTCCTTGGGCAACGGTATCTCCGACGCCCTTTGACGTGAGCGAATTTGCCTTCATATGCAGATACCACGCGACCGAGCCGTCGGAGTGACGGATAAAGATCATATTTGGATTGCCGCCGCCCATGGCGCAGTTACGGTCAAAATTGCCGTCTGCTTTTTGGATTATTGTTCCGGCGGCCGCCGCAACGACCTCCGCCTGAAAGGTGTCCATTCTCAGCCAGCCAAAGGGCCATGTGAAAATGTCGATGCCGCCATGATTGTAGCCGCTTAGGTCGTACGTGCGGTTGCTGCAGTTCCAGTCGAGTATGGCGCCGGGATTGGCCGGATTTTGGTCAACATAATTCGAGATGCCATCGATAAAATTATCGTTAAAGTTAACTTTGCGCACCGGCCAATTCAATCCCACAGCCTGAGGGCTCTCACGCTCCAATTTGCCCTCGGCTTTGAGCCTGGCGATATTTTCAGCTAGGCCTTGCTGGATCTCGGCACGCTTTTCGTCGGTCATGCTGTCTGAGATGTCGGGAGCGGCTCCTCCGCCAAACGACTTGCTCGATCGTTCACCGCGTTGTGCAAAAACGAAAGCAGGAAGAAGAACGAGCAGGCAAAGGATCCATCGGGCCGACGATAACATACTATTGACCTCCAAGAGACGGTTTCCTACAGTCATATCACAAGTTATGTGTTCTCGACAAGCTTTTGTCGCTTGCGGAGACCGGTCAGTCTCTTTTCATTCCGCCCTTTCGACGAGCGCGGCCCAGCGGGTCATGTCGAGGTCGAGTTGTTTGGTTAGTCGTTGCTGTTCGGTGAAAAGCTCGTGGACTTTCCCGGCATCACTCGCGGCTGCGGCAAGCTCCTTATCGATCTCGGGGAGACGGGCTTCGGATGCAGCGATGCTTTGTTCGAGAGACTCGAGTTCGCGGGTTTCTTTGAAGGTGAGTTTTTTTGGCTTGGGCTTGTCGGTTGTTTGGGTGTCCTTATCGTTGTTACTGATCTTGCTGCCCTTACTAACGTGCGGGCTACTGACAGGCGGTTCCTCCCTAGCGATGGCTTCGAGATAGGCGGTGTAATCGCCGGCGAATTCGCGGACGTGGCCGCCCGGTTCGAATCGGAAGACGTTTTCGATCGTGCGGTCTAGGAAATAGCGGTCGTGGCTGACGACGATGAGGGCACCGGCGAAATCGTCGAGGTATTCTTCGAGGGCGATGAGCGTTGGGATGTCCAGGTCGTTGGTCGGCTCGTCGAGCAGCAGGACGTTGGGCGAACCCATTAGAATTCTTAACAAATATAGACGACGACGTTCGCCGCCGGACAGGTTGCCGATGACGGCATATTGGGCGGCAGGTTCGAACAGAAAACGTTCGAGCATCTTACCTGCGGTGATCTGGATGCCTTCGTTTGTCGTGACGTATTCGGCGACATCGCGGATGTAATCGATGACACGTTGTTCGTCGTTGAGCGCACGGCTTTCCTGATCGTAATAACCGATGTGGACTGTCTGACCGATGTCGATCTCGCCGTCGTCGGGTGAAATGCGGCCGGTGATCATATCGAGCAGTGTCGTTTTGCCGCTGCCGTTGGCACCGATGATGCCGATGCGGTCGTCGCGTTTTAGCAGATAAGTGAAATCGTCGATCAGCTTGTTCGCTCCGTACGATTTCGAAATATTGTTGATCTCAACGACCTTTGAACCGAGCCGTTTTGAACCGATAGCGATGTCGACCTCGCCTTTGGCTTGCTCCTTTGGAATTGCCATTAGCGTGTGGGCGGCTTCGATGCGGTGTTTTGATTTGCGGGTTCGTGCCTTAGCTCCGCGACGGAGCCAGGCGAGTTCTTTCTTGATCAGCTGATCGCGTTTGTGCCCCTCGACCGCACGAAGCTCATCCTGTTCGGCTTTTTTCTCAAGGTAATAGGCGTAATTGCCATTAAAATTTTGCACCGTCCCGCGATCGACCTCAAATATCCTATCGGTCACGCGGTCGAGGAAATAGCGGTCGTGCGTGACGAGCAGCAGCATTCCGGTGTAGCGGGCGAGGTATGCTTCGAGCCATTCGATCGTGTCGGCGTCGAGGTGATTGGTCGGCTCGTCGAGGATGAGGATGTCGGGTTTGAAGATCAACTCGTGGGCGAGAGCGACACGTTTTCGCTGGCCGCCGGACAGGGCACCCATCTTGGCCGAGGTGTCGGTGATGTCGAGTTTGGTCAGAACGGAGCGAGCATTAGCCTCGATATCCCAACCGCCGTTGATCTCAAGATCGTGCTGCAGGTCTGACATTCGCTGGAGCGTTGCGGCGTCAGATTTGCCACCTGCGACTTCGTGACAAACGGCCTCGTAATCGCGGATCGTCTGCATCACGCCGCTGCTCGACGCAAAGATGGTTTCGAGCACGGTCAGGTTTTCGTCATATGGCGGATTTTGAGACAGGTAGGCGAGCGTCTTGCCTTTGGCACGGGTGACGCGGCCAGTGTCGGGTGTCTCGACGCCGGCGATGATCTTGAGCAAGGTCGATTTGCCGGAGCCGTTAGCACCGATGATGCCGATCTTATCGCGGTCCTCAAGACCGAGTGTGACATTCTCAAAAAGCGGTTTAAAGCCGTAGTTTTTTGAGACATTTTCGAGCGAGACGATATTCATAGAAATTGTTAACTCGTGAGTCGCCGGTAAATATTGGGCATTCGCTCGGGCAGCGATAGAACGTCGTCGATAATCGTGTAGCCGACATCGCCGTAGAGGTCTTTTAGCTCGGCCTCGGATTCGCGGTCTACGGTGATGCAAAACGGTGTGATGCCGGACATTTTGGCTTCGGTCAGCGCCTCGCGAACGTCTTCGCGGGCGTAGCGGGCGTCGCCGTAATCGTGATCGTACGGGCGGCCGTCGGTGAGGATTATCAGCAGTTTTGTGCGTGATTCTTGCCGCAGTAATTTTGCCGCCGCGTGGCGGATCGCGGCTCCGAGACGCGTGTTGTTTTGAAATGTAATGCCGCCGATGCGTTTTTCGATCTCGTCGGAATATTTTTCGCTGAAATCTTTGACGACGTAAAATTTCACATTGCGGCGGCCTTCGCTCGTAAAGCCGTTGATCGAATATACATCACCAACTGCTTCGAGGGCCTCGCTCATCAGAACGAGCCCTTCTTTTTCGATCTCGATAATGCGTCGGCCGGGATGCGTGTATGGCTGCATCGGATTCCGCGTTATTGTCCGTGCAGTCGAGCTTGATTGGTCGAGCAATAATGACACGGCAACGTCACGCTGTTTGCGCAGGCGTTTGGTGTAGATATTTTCGGATTGCTGGCCGTCGGCGCGTTTATCGACGACGTAATCGACGAGGGCGTTGAGGTCGTAATCTTCGCCGTCGATCTCGCGGTTTATGCGGGTCAGATTTTCGGGCTTCATTAGCTGGAACTGATGCCTGATCGATGAGATCACGCCGCGATAACGTGAGCGTGCAAGCTCGACAAAGTTACGGTCGCCGTTTTTGACCTTTTTCTCAATGACGCGGCTCCAGCCGACGCGGTAATCGTTTAGCTCGCGGTCCCATTCGTCGTAGGCGAAAGCAACATCGTCGGCTTCAAGCGCCTGTTCGGGCACGTCTGCTTGCGACCAGGCCTCGGAGCCCTGCAGGTCGTCCGGCTCGCCCTCGTCGTCGAGACTGTTCCACGCGTTGAACAGATCGCGGATATCCTGCATCTGCTTTTGCTGCTCACGTTGAGAGCGGTCGTCGGTGACGGATTCGGCGGCATCTTTGTCGTCATAGGCAAAATCGCTCTTTTCCTCGGTACTGTCCGACTCGGCCTCTTGCGATTGCTCGGGCGCGATGTTTTGAAATAGCGTGTAGATGCGGCTGGTTGCCATCAGCGAATCGGCGACAGAAGGAAATTTAACAGGATGTACAGGATTAGCAGGATGGATTTGCCGGTCAGAAAAACCATTATCCTGCCCATCTTGTACATTTTGTTTGAAATTGCTCTGCGTCTCTGAGTCTCGGCGGTTCAAATATTTTTCCAAAACGCCTTCGATCTCGGAGACGATCTGGCCGTAAAATCGCTTGGCATCGTCGGTCGCTCCGCCGCAGAGGGTTATTTGAAATAGCAGTTCAAACGGCACCTGGTGGATCGGAAGGTCAAAAATGTAAGGCCGGTTCGAACCTAAATGCGTACGCATCAGGTCAAGATCTTTGACCAGGCCGCGATATGTTTGCCGCAGACGATGGTCGATGCGGGCGTTTTCCATCGTGCCGAATATCTTGCGTGCCAAGCGAGGTTCGGGAAAGGTTTTTAGGACCTCACGGTAATCCGAATCCTTGGGAAGATTGCGGATTGCGGATTGCGTATTGCGGATCTCACCAAGATAACCATCGAGTGAAAATGCATCTTTCTGGTCGGCGGTCATCGAATATAGTTCACTGAGATCGGCAAAGGCGGCTTTTAGTTCGAGCGTGTCGCGGTCGAATGTGCCAAATTCGATCTGCCCGGCGCCGTGAGCGGCGAGGAC
>JBEBGA010000405.1:0-2533 GCA_040081695.1 Pyrinomonadaceae bacterium | reverse complement strand
TGCCGGTGGTAGTCGTTTTGATAAGCTCCTCGACATCGTCGGCACAGGCGACGCCGCAGGACGGATATTCGAGCTTGAACGGGCAACGGTAACAATACGGCGCGACGGCATGAACAATGCCCGCAACCTGCGAGGCGATCGGCTTCCAGGTATGATGGCCGATCGTCGAAAGTGCCGTAGCCGAACGTCCCGCGTAACTGTGTCTCAGAGCAATGACCTCGTTATTGCCGGTAGCGATCTTGGCGGCGAGCACCGCGGTATCGTCGGCCTCGGTGCCGCTGTTCGAAAAGAAAGATTTCTTCAAATTTCCCGGCGTTATATCAGCCAGCTTTTCCGCCAGATCACCCTGCGGCCCATTCGCATAGAGCGTCGACGTATGGGCAATAGTATCGACCTGGTTTTTCCAGGCCGCGTTGACGCGCGGATTTGCATGGCCGACGCTCACCGTCAGCACACCGCCAAATGCGTCGAGATACTTATTCCCCTGATCGTCCCACACGTATTCGCCCTCACCTTTTACGAGGGCTAGCGGCTCCTGATAATAGGTCGCGACGGCGGGGAAAAGAAATTCCTTGTGCTTTTCGATAGCACTCTTCAGCGGTGATTGTTGTTCTGCTTGTGTCATAAGTTTATTTAAACGCGAAAGACGCGAACCTGCGAAAATGAGTAGCTTATTTTACTCTACTTTCGCCAAAGTTCGCGCCTATGTTGATTATTTTCTTATCAAAAACAGTAAGATCCGGCATACAATTACCGGCAAGGTTCTATAACTGTATCGCCCAGCTCAACTACTTTTCGCTCATCCGCCACCGCCAGCGATTTGTTTCCCATCGCACAATGCACTCTGGCGCGAGCTTGGTAAGCCAACGTCCATTGTGGCTGGAGTTCGACGATCTTATTTGCATCCGCAAGCGCCAGAGTTTTATTACCGACGGCCAAATATGCATGAACTCTCGAAACTGTACACCAATGATCCTTTGGGGAATAGACGAGACAATTAGTCAGATCGACGATCTCACCCTTGAAATCCAGGAGCGACCCGCGTAGTGCCCCGTGATCAAGATATAGGCCGCCGATCTTTTTCGCAGTTTCTTTATCGCCTTTGTCCCGATTTTTTAGATAGTTGATCTGCTGAAAAATATACGATGACGCCCAGACGATATCATCCGCAGTCGGTTTAACCCCGCGGTCGCGCCATTTGATTATTTTCTCAAGTCGTTCATCCTCAGCTGGTGTCGGCTGACGTTCGGGCAGCAATTTCGTTGGGCTCGTCTTTACAGCGACCGACGGCGAGGACGTAGTTAACGGTTTCGGCTTAGTTTCGGCAACTTTGGGCTTGCCCGTCGCTAATCTACCTTCTTTTTTGAACGATGCGATGATCTGACTCGACAACGTCGCGGCGGCCGCATCCTCAGCCGGAAAGATCAGATCGACCCTGCGAACGTCGGTTGGAGTACCAAAAACTAGCATCTTTCGCCGCATTGACAAATTGCTCGGAGTTTCAAAGATAACCTCGTCATAAAATGCTCCGGTTTCGCCGAGAAACGTAGTGTCGTGGATCAGCGATTCGACCGCCTTAGCGTTATTGAGCATCAATTGGATCGTATCCTCAAGATGCTGCCGCACCGCCTTGTACCCTTTGTCTTCTTTGGTATAGCCGACATACGCACGCAGGCCGCCGGACTTAAATTCCCATAGAACATCGGCCTCGGTATTACCGACGAGCGACGCCAGCGGCTCGCTTCGCTGCAATATGAACGGTGCCGGTGACGCCACACTAAGTCCGGTGCCGGTGAGGACCGTTCGTTTCCACTCGGCGGGTACTTTGACAGCGGTGGCTGATGAGTTTGTTTTGCCGTCAAAAAGGCCGTCATATTCCCCCTTGCCTCCGCCAAAGGAATCCTTTAGCAAACGATCCGTCGCGTCCGTGATCGTACCGCCCTTCAAAATATCGGGCGTCGGCGTGGGTAACGCTTTCGGCTTAGTTTCCGCACCTTTGTCGGTCATTCCCACGGTAGGCGGGATGCCCGGGATAATATTATCGGCCGCCTGGGTGATGGTCATGTTGCCAAGCAGAGGGTCGATCTTTTTCTTGGCCTCGGCAAATCCCGGATCAAGTTTTACCGCACTTTCATAGTCGTCCTGAGCCGCGGCTTTGCGGCCAACCTTGTCATATATCAACCCTCGGCCATAGAGAGATTTTGCCGTGAATGGGCCTGTCGGCTCTTTGGCGATGACGGTCGTGTAATCATCAATTGCTTTTTGGTTCTCGACACGTTTGCTGTAAAGCTCGGCTCTGTAAAAATGAAACTTCGCCGCCCCTTTTGTCAGTCGTATCAACGCAGTATAGTCACTGATCGCCGCTGAGTAATAAGCTATCTTCTCGTAAGCGGATGCCCGCAATTGAAACGCCTCGACCGAATCCGGCTGAGCCTCGATCGCCTTAGTACATTTCGCCACGGCGTCCTGATAGTTCTTTTTTACTAAACTATCCGAACAGAGCGTCAGCCACTGGCCCGCAGTGTGGCCAGCG
>JBEBGA010000404.1:0-2534 GCA_040081695.1 Pyrinomonadaceae bacterium | reverse complement strand
GCCTCACTCGGCGCCGATATTCGATGATGTGATGAAACCCGTTGTTGCTCCTACGCCATCGGGTTGTGTTCAATCGTCGACCAAGTGCAGTTGCTTCACGGATCAGGCGACACAGTTGGACGTGTCGGAAGATGTTTGCAAACACATCGTCTCGAAAGGCTTCTTCCGGTATTGGGCGCTCCCGGATCGCAACGTGGCGGCACGTCCTGAGCCTATGCAGGTGCCGAAACCCCAGGTTGCCGCTGCTCCGTAGTCGGCTTTGCCCTTTTCCTGCAAGCTGGGGGTGACACACTCGGCTTTGCGATTCTCTTGTTTCGCGCCGCCGTCCGGCGCGTTCCGGTCATGGATACGCGGCGCTCTGCGCGGATTTTCTCTGCAACATTCCAATGCTCGATGTAATAGGCAATGCGCCACGAGTCACGCGGGATCCGGGCGTTTTTCTCTACCCAGTCCCACATTTGAGGCCACGTTACCGGGTCTTCCTCGAATAGCCACAGTTGCAAAGCGGAGTCCTGCAGTAGCTTATTGTTGTTCTTGAGCTATGCAGCGTAGTGCATTGTTTCTACATTGTAAAATCTGCTAATAATGTAGGTTTTCAGGCGTCGCAGCCATCTTATGTACTTCGTATAATGTATATTATGTAAAATAAAGGCGCGACAACAAATGCTCACCAATGCGTTACTGTCCAAGATTAATTACGATGCCCAGCACCGCCGCTACACCGCAGCACTTAACCAACACTCTAAAAAAGCCTGTCCCATGTGGAAACGACTCAGATCGCACCCGCTGAATCACCAAAAGACAAATTGCGGCTGCCACCATCCCAGTTAATATCTGAAGAAATACCATGGATTCCTCCTTTCGCAGACCCAAATTCAAACACCTTGACACCCATTAACGGCGCTTGGTATGAAAACTGAACCCTGTTCTGCGCTTAAATAGGTGGTCTGAGCAAAACGTGTCGAATTAAATCGATCAAAAAGGGGCTGCATTTTACCCACGGGACTCCATCGTCCGGCTAATTGTCGACAGTATCGCTATCCTTATCGCGCGACCATTTCAGCCAGACGCGGGTTCGCCTCGACGCATTGTGATCCAGACTGTCAGGCATCAAAACAATGTATCTGCGGGGGCACGTATCCGTAGCACGTACTGCGATGATTGAAAGCCAGCCACTGACAAATCCCGATGCCAGCGCCCCGCTTTGCGGCGACCAGCAAGCCGCATTCCACTGTCCATTTTTGAATTGAAAATCAAAGCGCGATTGCCCAAAGCGCAAGGCTACGATCGAATCAGGAGATGCCAGCAATACCTCACGGCGCCAGCACTGCATGGCGACGCCCGTGCATACTGTAATGGTAATAACTGCGCTCCAAAGCGGTAAATAGACAGCACAAAGGATCACAACTAGGGTTGTCAACACCGAGATCCAGCCACATAGCCATGCGGACGGTGAAATCGCAAAAGGACCTTGTGAGGCGGATAGCGGAGACGTCATAGAAGTTAGCCTAACGCAATAGGTTCCGCCACGCTACCCTGAGGCAGCTTCAATTCAAGCAAAGGATTTTCGCTGAACCACAACGAGAGGCGTTAGTCCTACGATGGGATGCATTGCCGGCACTGATGCCGCCGGATCAGCCCGTGCCGGCGATACTGCGAATCTCAGTGACGGCCAAACCGGCAATGTCCTGCAACTTCACATAGCGCCCCGATTCGACATCAACGAGATTGCCGACGCGCGAGTAGCTCGAAGGCACCATGACGCGCTGACCGTTGGCGCCGACACGCTCAATGCCAAACTGCACTCGATCACGATGCTCGGGCGGCAATTTGCTCATGAAATTCTTGGTAGCCCACACTTGGCCGTAACGCGCCATGTCGGAAAGCCGCGACGTGTGGTTGATGGTTTCACCAAGCACGACAAATTCGATGCTGGTGGATGTCTGGAAGGTGCCAAGCCACTCCTGACCTTCGTTCAACCCGGTGTTCAGATACAACTCGTTCAGCCAGTTTTTCTTCAATTGCCATTCTTTGGACAACCGTGCCATGGCCATTTTCAGATCCATCGCACATACGGCTGCGTTGTAAATGTAATTTGAATCCGGCTGCGGAAAGAAATAGTACACCATGCCGTCGCCGACATGCTTGCCGTAGGTGCCGTAGTAGCGGCGGAAAATATCGCCAGCAGTCGCCCAGATTTTGTTGATAAGCTCAAAGTATTCGTCTGGCGGAAGCTCCGAACAAATCTTCACTGACTCTTGCAAGTCGGCTACCAGCACCACCAGATCGGTAAGGACCGGCAGGCGCTTCGACAACAATGTGCGAATCACCATGTCGCGGCGGCTTAGCAGCTGCCGCAACTCGTCGCTGTCCTGCTCACGCGGCGCTACGACAATCAGTATGCCTTCGCGAAAATACGTCGAATAAGCGGCGTAATCCTGCAGGCCGCCATCAACAGTGAGCAAGAGCGGCAACTCGACCACCACGGCGGATCGAACGGGCTCGGACTCCTCATACAACTGCTCGAGCATCTG